>JBEIGR010000542.1:0-4058 GCA_040381795.1 Verrucomicrobiaceae bacterium
AAGGCGATGTAATCATGGATTGCCGACCGATGGCAATGTTCTTTTGTGAACTTTTTCACTTTTGCAGAGGTTTAGCGGGGGTCGGGAAATGGGTTAGTTTTTGGGGTTTAGAGGAAGGTCGAATGACCCCGAAAGGGGGCGAAAGCAGGGCTGGAAAGAGGCGTGACTTTTCGGGAAAGGCGGGATTTCTCATGAATGAGAATTCAAGGCGAGGGCGGCGCTTGGGGGGCCCGGCGCCCTACCAGGGGGACTGGAGGGTTGGAGGGGATCAGGTACGTTGTTCTTCAGCTTGTGGTGGGCTCCGGGAAACACGCTGAAGCGTGAACAACGTACCGTTTCGGTTTAGCTTGTGGTGGGCTCCGGGGAACACGCTGAGGCGTGAACAACGTGCAAATCCATCATTCCGGCGACACAGCCTCTCAAGATCCAATATCGAACAAGGCATGTCCGGGGGACCGGGCGAGCTACTTGGGGGACTCGACGTGGGCCGGGTGGGATTGGCTCGTCTTCAGGAAGGTGGCGCGGAAGGGCTGGAAAAGGGGGGCCTCGTTCTGTCGGGTGGGGGCGTCGCCGGACTCAGGAGTCCACTCGGGGCCGGTGGCTGTCATTTTGAGGTAGTGGCTGGTGTAGCCGGTGGCCCCGGGGGTGGTGTCGCCAGCCCAGAGGCGGAGGCGGTCGGCGGTGGTGGGCTCGGCGCTGGCGGTGAAGGCGGCGCTGGTCAGTCCGCGCTCAAGGGGGCTCTGCGCGATGGGGTAGCCGGTGCCGATCAACTGGTTGTCTGCTTTGAGCGGCATCACGAAGGCTGTGGTGCGCACTTGACCTGCCACGGGCAGCGTGAGGGCCTGCGCTCTTGGCTGGATCAGCAACCCTTGGCCGGGGCTGAGAATCTGGCCGTTCACACCTTCGCTGTCGCGGGTCCAGGTGGAGCCGTTCAACCAGACGGGAACAAACGCGCCTTCTTCAAAGAGCAACAGGCGATCTGCCGTCTCGGCGCTGTCACTGCCATTAAAAAGGGTGGGCGTGAACACGCTGCTCAGGGTCCAGTGCGGACGGATGCTCAGGGTGACTCCGGCCGTCAGGGCGGTCTCGGTTTCGAGCACTACGGTGTTGGCGGTGCTGGCGGTTTCATTGATCTCCAAGCGGTGACCGGCCAGGCTGCCGCCAGTGACTTCCGCATAGTAGGCGGTGCCAGTTGCGAACCGGGCGCGGAGGTTGTCGGTGCCGGTGGCGAGGGTAAGCGTGGTCCCCGTGGCTCCAAGCACGCTGCCGGAGAACACTTCATCGGTGAGCAGCGGCATCGAGAACGTTTGTTGTCCGACTTCCAGCGTGATCAGGCTCCAGGCGAAGGCCGGCGTGTAGGTGGTGGCTTCAGGGCTGCCGTTTTGGTCGGCATCCAAGCTGATCTTCACGCGGACGAACCCGGTGCTGGCTCCGGCAAAGGCGGCGGCTCCCTGCACGGAGGTGTAGGTGAGGGCTTGGGTGCCATCGCTCAACACGGTGGCCGTCGGCACGAGGCTCAGTGCGCTCCAGGGAGTGGAGGCGGGGCTATCGGTGGCTCCTTCGAGCGTGAAGGCGATGTCATCACGCGAGGTGGCGGGGCGGTGGAGCACAGCGTCGATGCCGCCCGTTTGAGCATTGACCTTCAGACTGAAGGGAGCGCGTGCGAGCACTCCGGAGTCGGGCTTCAGGCCGAGGGCGTATTCAGCTAGGTTGCTGTAGGCGTCTCCGTTGGCATTGCCGATGGCGGTGTTTTCGCCATTCAATCCGTTGGCGGATTGCCAGGCGGTGAACGTGGCGACCGGTGCGCTGAGCGTGTTGGTGAGGCGTCCCGAGTTGGGGACGCCGGCGAACGTGAACTCGAGGTCGATGGTCAGGTTGGCCCAGCGGTCGGCCCAGTCGTCGTAGGTCTTATTGAACCCGATTTCGGCCTGGGCCGTGCCGGTGCCGTTGATTGGCATGGTGTTTCTGGCGAGCGCAAAGACGCCGGTGCTCACGCCATTCACCCCCGGATTAGCGGATGCCAGGGCATTTTGGTCCATCGTGTCATCGAAGTTGGTGCTGCTGGAACTCGCGACCGTGGCGGCACCGAGACCCAGGAGGCCACCGCCGGACTGGAAGTTCGAGGCGGGAACATGCAGGAAGTAATTGCCGGGCAGCGGTGCCTCCAGGAAGTAGGTGCCGTCCGCCAAACTGACGGTGGAGGAGATCGGCGTGGCGGTCGCAGGATTGGCTCCGGACGCGAAAAGCCTCACGGTGACGCCTGCAATCGGCTTGTCGATACCGGCTTGGTAGGTCGAATTGGCGTTCGTGTCTCTGAACACGAGATTGCCCACGCCGATGGACAAACCTTATCTCGCACCAGTTATTGGTCCGACAGGCAAACAAATGACTCGAAACTTTCCGATGAAGCAGGTGCCTGGTGAGCAGCAGGACCATCCGCAGCACCGGGGCATCGGTTTTTCTCACCAGAATATCGGAGGTTTGGACACCTGGGACGATCAGGCCACTTATGAGCCAAAAAAGAACGGCGCACGGACTGAACTTGGATTTGTGAAACATCGCGCCTACGGGGAAGTGAGTTCGGATGCGAATCACGCGACTGTAGTAAGCCTTTGTGATGTTCTGAACGCGAGTGGGAGAAAGCTTTTCGAGCAGGAATACCGAATGACCTTTTATGCCAACAATGAGGCCCGAATAATTGATTTCGATGTCAGGCTGATTGCGAGTGAAGGGGCATTCATAATCAGTGATTCCAAAGAGGCTGGCCTAAGCATCCGAGTGCCAACCAGTATCGCAGTAGAGTCGAAATTGGGCGGACTCATCATTAACAGCGAGGGCCAAACCGATGAGGCCGCTTGGGGCCAGCGCGCCAGATGGTGTGATTATCACGGCAAAGTGAATGGAGAAAAAGTTGGGGTGGCTATCCTCAACCATCCTGACAGCTTTCGTTTTCCCACACCATGGCATGTTAGGGCTTATGGATTGTTTGCAGCCAATCCTTTTGGAACGCACAGTCTGGACAAAAGTGTGCCTGATGGTGCAGTTGAACTGCGGAAAGGAGAGGACTTGAAGCTCAGCCATCGCATCATCTTCCATAAAGGTGATGAGAAAGAGGGAAAGATTGCTGAGGCATTTGCAGCTTATGCGAACAGCTCAAGGCCAACACCACAGGGCGGCATGCAGCAACTCACCGCCGCCCCGACCAACGCCCTCACCCTCGATCCCAACCAGCCCCTGCTCGACACCTTCTCCCAGCTCGCACCGAATGCCAGCGCTTGGGTGCTCGCTCCTCTCGACGAAGGCGTGCCGCCGCATGTGCGGCAGAACCTCACTTACCTGCGGGAGGACTTGCTGGATGAATACAAGCAGAAGCCCAAGGCCAGCCAGGACGCCTACAAGATCGCGCACCAGCTCTGCACCACCATGATCGCCGCGCTCGATGAGCGGGACCAGACCCTCGTCCGCGCTGGCTTCCGCGCCGTTCAGGCAGATGCCAATGCCACCATCTCCGGCAATCAAGCCCTCAACGCCCGGCGCAACTACATGATGAGCTGGCCCCAATACGCCCGCGAGCAAGCTCAGCGCTCCACCTTGCAAAGCGAGAACGACAAGAAGTCCCAGCTCATGAAAGAGCAGCCCAAAGTCGAATGGTCCACCCGTACCGCCGTCCTGCGCCGCACCCTCGACGACCTCTACGCCAAGTTCCGCGAAGCCCTGCGGCAGTCAGCGAAGTAGCATCGGACCACATAGCGAATCTCAACCGCTAATTTGACGCTAACGAGACGCTAATCCCAGACATCCATCTCCAATTCGTTCCTCATTAGCGTTTCATCAGCGTCTTATCAGCGGTTAAATCTTCTGCCTCTTTGCAACCCTTCCGCCCGCTTTGCGAGTCACTCTTTGAACATGAACTCCACTCCCATGAAACCTCTCGCCCACCTCATTGTCCTCAGCCTGCTCATCTCACCCATTATTCAGGCACAAGAAATCAGCCTCTTCAATGGCCGTGACATTAGCGGATGGACTGTCCGCACTGGCACGGCCGATTTCCGCGTGAA
>JBEIGR010000543.1:0-4056 GCA_040381795.1 Verrucomicrobiaceae bacterium
CCACGGTGGTAAAGGTCTGAATCGGGGAGATCGCGGCACCTTCACCATTGATGGCGACGCAGCGGTAATAGTAAGTCGTGCCCGGCGTGAGGTCGGTGAGCGGCGTCGTGCGTGTCAGCGGAAGATAGTATTGCTGGGCTGACAAGTTGACCGTCAGGCCGAGGGCGTTCGTTTCGCCATACTCAAACTTCACACTTGTTTCTGAACTGCCGGAATAGACCAATGCCGAGACTCTCGCCGAGCGGGTGAGCAGGTTGGAAGAGGTTAAACTCGTCACCGTCGGCTGGGTGGCTGCCGGCGCGGTGGTAAACGTGGCGTCCGGGCCGTAATACACCTCCGCAGGCTGCCAGTGGTTCACTGCTTTGATGCGGTAGTGGTAGGTCGTGGATGGCTGAAGACCTAACGCCGTCACACTGAGAGGCGCGGGACTCGTGTTTGGTGGGAAAGAGGACAACTGCTCCTGATAGCCATAGGCCGTGCTTGTCCCGTATTCGAAATACAGGCGCATCACGAGCGAATTGGTGTTCGCCGTGCCATTCAGTGTCGCGGTGAGATCGGTGATGCCCGTGGCGGCACCGGTGGTTAAAACAGCACCAGCGGGTGTCGTGAAGGTTTTGTCATCGGTGTACACGGTGCCTTGGGCATTCACCGCCTTGCCACGGTAATGATACGTCGTGCCCGGCGTGAGGCCCGTGAGCAGCACAGGGGCCACATACAGCTCCTCGAAGCGATTCAACGGCCTCGGTGTGGGATGCACGGCCACGCTGCCATAGCTCGTTATCAGCCCGTATTCGTAGCTCACCGTCGTCGCGGAGCTGCCCGTCTTGAGCCAGGTGAGATACAGCTCCACTCGCGTGGGGGAATGCACATTGGCGAAGATGCTTGCTGGCAGCACCTCGGGCGGCGTGCTGGCTGCCGCAGTGGTAAAGCTGGCATTCAGGCCGTAGTAGCTCGTGTTGTAGATATCCGTGGCGACGAGCCGGTAATGGTAGGTCGTGCCGGGCAGCAGGTTCGTCGGATTCACCTCGCAGGGCTGCTCCCCCGTGATGAAGACGGACATTTGGCTGCCAGTGCGTGACTGCCCGTACGCCGTGGTGGTGCCATACTGGGCCGAGATGGTGTAGTAGCCGCCCTTGGCATCAATGGTGCCATTCAGCACAGCGGCGAGATCGGTCACGGAGGTCGCCGCTCCGGTGGTGAGGATCGGCGCATCCAGGGTGGTGAAGGAAACATCGGGGCTGTAGCTGGTGCCCTCGGTGTTGACCGCCTTGAAACGATAATGATACGTCGTGCCGGGTTGCAGCCCGCTGATGGTCGCCGGCTTGTTCACGAAGCTGGTGCCGATCTCCACCGTCGAGTTTTGCCAAGTCACTTGGGATCCGTAACTCGTCGTTGTTCCATACTCGACCGATACCGTCGCCACCGAGCTGCCGCCGCTGACCCCGCAGGAAATCTGCGCCCTCGTGGTGGAGACGCTATCCGTGAAGGGGGTGCCGAGAGCTGGTGGTGTGGCCGGCGGGCCGGTGGTGAAGGTCATGTCCGCGCCGAAGACGTTTGGCATGCCTGCTGGACCCGCTCCCAGGCGGAAGTGGTAGGTCGTGTTGGGTTGCAGCCCGTTCAAGACGGCGGACACCGTCACATTCGCGGTGCCGGTGATCGAGGACGGCTCCGCCGAGATGGCCTGCCCGTAACTTGTTGTGGTGCCGTATTGAAAGAACACCCAGTTGCTCACCCCGCCGGGATTGACCACGCCGTTCAGGGTGACGGAGAGATCGCCCACATTCGTCGCCGCGTTGGTGGTCACCAGCGACGACTGGGCCTGCGCATTTGGCCAGGGCATCGCCAGCGTGACGAAGAGCAAAAGAAGAATCGGGCGGAGAAAAGTCACTTGGATTGGGTTTGTGCTTTGTTCTTGTCAAACCAGAGCGGCTTCTGACAAGAAAATTTTTCACTTCCGCAACCTCTCCCAAGCCATCTCCACCCAGAAGAACTGCGAGTAGTAGAGCTTCGAGTAGTCGTAGTGGGCGATCACCTTCTCCACCTCAGCGCGGTGTTGTTTCAAGACGGCCTCGTCAGGGCAAAGCGTGACGACCCACGCGGCGGCGGTGGGTTCGCGGACGAAGGCGGTCTCCTTCCCGCGACGCGGAGCCAGCTTCATGAAGTTCTTGAGCTGCACATGGGCTAGGTCCTGAGCCTCCTGCTCCGTCTGCTGCGGTTTCCAGTCGGCGTTCATCACACGCCAGTTCATCTCAAAGTAGCTCGTGTCCGCGTTATCGAACTTCTCCGCCATCGGCAGGCTTTGGATGGCCAGATCCGCGCTGGCTTTCAGGCCCCGGGCATAGGCGGCGCGGATGGTTTCGTCCTTTTCCATCTCCCAAAGCGCCCGCACGGCACTCACGCAGGTGCAGGAGGTCCAGCTGTGATATTTGGCATACTCAAAGACCATGCCGTGCTCGCAGACCTCCAGCCGTGTGCGGTTTTCCTTCCCGCCGCGCTCCACCAACGCATCCCGGTAGAGTTTATCCCACTTCGCATCGCCGGTGATCTGATGCAGCGCCTTGCAGGTGAAGAGCAGGCGCGGCGCACTGTCGAAGCCGAAGCCGCTGAAGCCGCCACGCTTGCCAAAGGGCTGCTCCGCCGGCATCTGCCACTTATTCGCCACGATCACCTCTGCCGTCGTGACGAGATGCTTCGCGATACGCTGCTTCTCCTCATCCGTGGCGAGACCCGACTCCCAATAGCGCCACAAGCCCACAAACCACGGCAGCGTCTGGTCGTTCGAACCCATGGCATAATGCGACTTCCCATCCGTGCTCACTCCGCGCCCGACGAAGCCCTTCACCTCGCTGATCGAGTTCAGCAAAAGCAGTCCTTCCATCAGCTTGCGGGCCTTGGTGGCATCATCCGCCGACTTCGTGCGCTTCCAGAGCAGGATCGCCGCGTCCATGTAAAGGCCGTTGAACATGGCTCCATTCTCAATCGGTGCCCACCAGCCCAGCGCGTTCGGTTTGCCCTCACGAAGCTCCTCGGGAGTCGGCAGCGATACCTTCCCCTCCATGTCGGCGAAGTCGATCATGATGCCGTATTTGTCGATGAAGCGGCGCCAGATTTCGGAGTGGGCTTGCTCAGCCGCGGTTCCGACATCGGCGGCGTTCAGAAAACACGCTGAGCATGAGGCGAGGAGGATCTGGAAAAGTCGTTTCATGGTATGATCGGGTGTGACAGGTGACATAGAAGTTTCTCAAATCCAGCGAACTCCCTTTTCCGATTATCTATGTGCCAGTCAGTCGATAGGGGTCACTCATGCGACCTCACTTGGAAGCAGGCCGCAGCAATCTCTCGATCGTTTCCTTCATGACTTTCTCCGACTCCGGCGCGGCGTAAGCCTGCGTGGGTTCGTAACCGCCTTCCTCAAAAGAATGCTCCAGCGGGATGTAACCGGTCACGCCATCGCCATAGCTCGCGGTGCAGATAAAACCACCCGCCCGCTGCTGCTGGGCGAAGATCTGATACTCGACAAAGCTCTCGCCGGGCAGATGCACGAGGCAGACATCCTCGCCGAGATGCAGGCTGGTGAGGGGAATCGGCTCGCGGTGGCGGATGAAGCCGATGCGCAAGGCGGCGGCGATGCGTGTGGTGGGCGCGGTGGCGGTGTTTTGCATCACTTTGAGCATGCGCTCCTCGGGGAATTCAGGATCGGGCTGCAACACGACCGGCACATGCTTCCACGCGAGCTTGGTGAGCGGCACACGCTTGGCGTTTTTCTCCGACTCGATCATCGCGGCATGGATTCGGCCAGCAAGCAGCGGACGCATCGGCGGCGTGCCATCGTTGTATTTGCCTGCGCCGATGTTTCCGCCGCAGCCCGTGAAGTAGATGTGCGGCACGCCTTCCTCCTGCGTGCGTTTTTCACGGGCGATGCCGGCGAAGTCGTGGCTGACGACACCATCGCCATAGTAGCTCATCGGGTGCGTGGCGTAGTAGTGCAGCGCGGCGAGCTTCTTTTCGCCGTTCCAAAAGCTCACGGTCTTCAAAAACGGGTCGATGAGGCCTTCC
>JBEIGR010000544.1:0-4051 GCA_040381795.1 Verrucomicrobiaceae bacterium
GCGATGATCGCGGCCTCCTCCGCTCGCATCCATGCCTGAAAACACCCTCAAGCTCGGCATCATCGGCGGCGCTCTCGATTCCGCCATCGGCCGCTCGCACCACATCGCCTCGCAGATGGACGGACGCTTCCGCATCGTCGCCGGGTGCTTCAGCCTCAATCCGACGATGAACGAGGACACCGCCGCGCTACTCGATGTGCCTGCGGATCGACTCTATAACAACTGGCGCAGCTTTTTGGAGTCAGAGCAGGGCAAACTGGATGCCGTCCTTCTGCTCACGCCCACGCCGATGCATGCCGAAATGGCCGCTGAGGCCCTCGCCGCTGGCTTTTACCTCATCTCCGAAAAAGCGCTCTCCGTTTCATCGGCCGAAGCCACAGCCATCCGAGTCGCTCGCGATGAGAACAACGGCTTCGTCGCCGTGACTTACAACTACACCGGCTATCCAATCATCCGCGAACTCCGCCACATGATCGAAAGTGGCAAGCTTGGCAAAATCACTCATGTGGCCGCTGAGATGCCGCAGGAGGGCTTTCTGCGCCTCGTCGGCGCTCAGGATAGCAAACCGCAGCCGCAGGCGTGGCGCTTGAAGGATGATTTCATCCCCACCGTCTCGCTCGATCTCGGTGTGCATGTGCATCACCTCATTCACTTCCTCACCCAGGCTTCGCCGATTGAAGTTTGCGCCATGGAGCAGCAGCAGGGGCATTTCGACGGCATCATCGCCAACGTTCAATGTCTCGCCCGCTATACCGGCGATCTTCCGGTGCAGCTTTGGTATGGCAAAACCGCTCTCGGCCATGCCAACGGCCTGCGCATCCGCGTCTTTGGCACCGAGGGCTCCGCCGAGTGGGTGCAGATGAATCCCGAATACCTCACGCTGCACGACAATCGCGGGCACACGTCCCTCGTCACGCGTGCCGCGAACGGCCTGCACATCTGCAATCAAGAGCGCTACACCCGTTTCAAAGCCGGGCACCCCGCTGGCTTTATGGAAGCCTTCGCCAATTACTACGCCGACCTCGCCGACTGGCTCATCGCGTATCGTTCGGGCGATCAGAAGCCTCATCCAATGGTCGCCGGCGTCGAGATCGCCGAGGAAGGCCTCCGCATGATGGAAGCCATCGCCCGCTCCGCCCGCACTCGCTCCTGGCAACCCGTCACCGCCTGATTTCATGGAAAACCCGATTCCGTCCATCCGCCCGCGTCAGATCTTCAAGCTCGTCGAGGACCAGTTCCCCGATCAAAACGTCGAGATCACGCTCACCATGCCGCCGAGTGCCATCGGCAGCCTGCTCACGCTCGAAAGCTCCCTGCTCGTGGCCTTGCTGAAGATCACCGAGGCGAAGAGCGTCTTCGAAATCGGCACCTACAATGGCAACACGGCTCTCTTGATCGCCAACAACACGCCCGCCGATGCGGTCGTCACCACGCTCGACTTACCGCCGGACGACATCGAGATGCACGACGCCTCGAAACTCGATCTCGCCGATGCCGATCAGAATGATCAGTTCCTCCGCCAGATCTTCAAAACGCAGGGAGCCTTCTATGTGAACCGCGCCTCGCCCGCCATCCGTTCCAAAGTGCGCCTTTTGAACGAAAACAGCCTCACCTTCGATCCGGTCGCCCGCGGGCTCGTCGGCACGCAGGATGTCATCTTCGTCGATGGCGGCCACGACTACGAGACGATCAAGAACGACACCCTCAAAGCCTTCCAGATGGCGAAGCCCGACAGCGTCATCATCTGGCACGACTACCTCTCCAAGATCCACACCGAAGTCGAAGTCTATCTCCGTGACCTCGCCGTCGAGAAAAAGCTCATCGGTATCGGTAGCACGATGCTTTGCGTGTGCTTTCAGGGGAGGTATGCTTCGCTGTTCGAGCCGTGACCATGTAGGCGCGTTCGCCAGAACGCGGAACGGCTCCCGCATTCTGGCGAATGCGCCTACTTCAAACCTATGACCTCCGGCGAAAAATACTACCGCAGCAAGCTCGACACCGAGCAGCTCCGTCGCCTGCACCAGCGCAGCGACCTCTCGGCGGTGCTGCGGGTGCTCGGGCATCTTGGTTCTCTCGTGGGCACGGGCTGGCTGTTCTTTCGCTGCACCCAAAACGGCTGGTGGATCGCTGCGCCGTTCGTGCTGCTGCTGCATGGCACCCTCGTTTCCTTTCTGGGTTATGCCGGTGCCAGCCATGAGTTCTCGCACCACACCGTCTTCAAGAAGAAGGGTCCAAACATCTTCTTCCTCCGCCTGTTCTCCTTCCTCATCTGGGGAAACCACGCCTACTTCTTCCGCACGCACACGATTCACCACCGCAGCACGTTGGACCCCGAAACCGACACCGAAGTGCCCACCACCAAGTGTATCGCCTTCTTCAATGTGCTCGTGACCTCCACCTTGGATGTGCGTCGCATGTTCCGCACCATCCGCATGCAGTGGCTGAATGCCCGTGGCATCATTCCAGGGCGTGCGGGCACCCTCGTCCTGCCGCCGGAGAATGCCGCTGCACGTCAGCAAGTGGCCAATGCGGCCCGCACCATTCTTTTCGGTCATTTGGCCCTCGCCACGATCTTCGCTCTCACCGGCCTCTGGCAGCTCATCCTGCTCGTGGACCTCGCCGCCTTCATCGGGAACGGCCTGCCGAACCTGCTGGCCTCCGCGCAGCACTGTGGGATGAAGGTGGACACGGTCGATTACCGCGAAAACAGCCGCACGGTGCTCCTCAATCCGATCATCTCGTTCTTCTACTGGAACATGAACTACCACGTCGAGCATCACATGTATCCCGGCGTGCCTTGTTACCACCTTCCGCGCCTTCGCAAGCTCCTCGAAGCCGACCTCGGCCCCGCCACCCTCGGCATCTCCGGCATCGTGAAAGCCATGCGACAGGACCACGCCACCCGCCGACTCGGCGACTGCTCACTCAATGCAGCCTGATCCTCAATCCCTCGCCGTGCTCGGCGATTTCCTCGCGAATCCTCCGCGGCGTTACCTGCTGGGAGCCACGCCGTATGCGGCGGGAATCATGGCCACGATGCCGGTGCAGGGCGTGATCGACGACTTTTCCATCCTCGCTGAGTTTCACGGCGTGCCAGTCATCCGCACAGTCGATGCACCCAAGGATGCGTTGGTTGTCACGACGACGCTCGGTCGCCCTCACACGGCACGTCAGCATCTGCTCAAGGCCGGTCTGGCGCATTGCGACTACTTCACGTTCCATCGTCACTGCGGCTTGGAGCTGCCGGATGCCCGGTTTTGGACCGGTTTCGGTGAAGACGCCCGCGAACATGCCTCCGAACTGCAATGGGTGCGCGAGCGCCTGGCCGATGAAGCCTCACGAGAGGTCTTCGACAGCCTCGTGAACCTTCGCATCAGTGCGAATCCCGCCTGCATTGCCACGTTCCGCGAGAATCAGGCGAACCAATACTTCGAGCCATTCCTCGACTTGCAGCCTGCGGGCGAATCCTTTGCCGACATCGGCTGCTTCGATGGCCGCACGAGCGCTGATTTCATCGAGCGCTGCCCGCAGTTCAACGCCGTGCACATCTTCGAACCTGATCCGAACAACCTCGCTGTCATCCAGGCGAAGTTCGCAGGGCAGGGGAAGGTTCACTGCCATCCGGTGGGACTTGGCGAGGCGATGACCACCGTGCGCTTTTCCAGCTCCGGCTCGACCTCGGCCATCACCGATGATGGCGATCTCGAGATCCAGATCGAGCGGCTCGACAGCTTCGGCATCGACGGGATCACCTTTTTGAAGATGGACATCGAGGGCGCAGAGCTCGGCGCTTTGACCGGAGCACGCGAGACGATCCGTCGCTGCCATCCACGCCTCGCCATCTGTGTGTATCATCAGGCCAGCGACCTCTGGCGCATCCCGCAGGATGTCTTTGCGATCCGGGATGACTACACGATCTACCTCCGCCACTACACCGAAGGCGTCACGGAGACCGTGATGTTCTTCATGCCGAAGAAATGAAGAAGCTCCTCATCGCCGGTGGCAGTCATGCCGACATCCCGCTTATCCAGGCGGCGAGGCAACTCGGCTA
>JBEIGR010000545.1:0-4035 GCA_040381795.1 Verrucomicrobiaceae bacterium
CACTTTCACCCGCCAGTCGTGCTCGAAGGTCTCGCGAATCGGTGTGAGGACAGGGACATGCTGCTTTGTCGGAAAAAGATCCCTCATCGAGATGTCGAACGGGCTGTAGAGGCACATCAGCACCGCGAGATTGGCGAGGATGCACGGCGCAGGGCATCGCGAATGACGAATCGCACCAGCAGCCAGGCCGCCGCGCCGATGACGAGGCTGTGAACCAGGAAATTGATGAAGGTGATGGTTTCGGTGCTCATGACTCGGCTCCTCCTTTCCTGCCTCGGACGAGCTTGCGCAGCTCCGCCAGCTCCTCTTCGGTGATCTCGCCGCTCTCGACGAGGCAGCGCACAAGGGCGAGGCCGCTGCCGCCAAAGAGTCGCTGCTTCAGCTCGGTGAGCACGCTGGTGCGGCCGCGCTGCTCAGGCACCGCCGGTTCGTAGGCGTGGCTGCGGCTGGAGTCATCGCGCACGATCCAGCCCTTGGCTTCGAGCCGCGTGAGCTGGGTTTGGAGCGTGTTTCGCGTCACCGGTTCGTCACGACCTTGATTGACGGCCTCCAGCAGCTCCAAAACGGACGCGGGATGCTTTTTCCAAAGGATGTCCATGAGTGCCTGCTCGGCGGCGGAGAGAGGTGGGAGGGCTTTTTTCGCCATATTTTGCGAGTTTGCCGACAAGTGTCGGATTTGTCGAGAAAAATGTCCGACAGGTGTCGGAGTATGAGGTGGAGTGTTGGAGAATTGGAGTGCTGGGGGCATGGATCACCAAAACTTCAGTGCTCCAAAACTCCCGTCCGCCGCCCGCTCCACTTTCCTGACGGATTCCGCTTCTCGCGGCCGTTGACTTGCATCCTGAATCCAGACAGCATCGCGCCCACCATGTCCACCGCTCCCGCCCCCAAGCTCACGACCACCCACTGGCTCATCATCATCATCGCCAGCATCGGTTTCCTCTTTGATACCTATGAGTTGCTGATGACGCCGCTGACGGCACCGCCTGCCATCGCCGAACTGCTGGGCGTGGACATGACGCATCCGGCGGTCACCGAGTGGACGGGCAAGCTGCTGTGGATCACCGCGCTGTGCGGCGGCATCTTCGGCCTCATCGGCGGCAAGCTCACCGATGTGCTCGGGCGCAAGTTTGTGATGGCTGCGAGCATCTTTGTGTACTCGTTCTCGCCCTTCTGCGCGGCGTATTCCACCTCGCTGGGCATGTTCATCTTCTTTCGCAGTTTGACCTTTATCGGCGTCTGCGTGGAGTTCATCGCGGCGATCACTTGGCTGGCGGAGGTTTTTGAGGACAAGCATCAAAAAGAGAAGTGGCTGGGCATCACGCAGGCGTTTGCCTCGCTCGGCGGTCTGCTCGTCACGGGCATCAATGTGTGGATCCTGTCTCACATGAAGGACCTGCCTGCATTGGGGCTGCCGGTGGCGTCTTCGTGGCGTTACTTGCTCATGACCGGCATCCTGCCAGCGATCCCGATCGCTTTGATGCTGCCCTTTGTGCCTGAATCGAAGGTGTGGAAGGAAAAGAAGGCCGCAGGCCTGCTCAAGCGTGCCAGCATCGGCCAGCTCTTCGCGCCGGAACTGCGCCGCGTGACGATCGTGACGGCCATTCTCTCTGCCTGCGCCTACGGCCTGGCCTTCGGTGCGCTGCAAATCACCCCGCTGCGCATCGCCCCGGGCCTCCCTGAGCTCGCTGAGACGAGCAAGAAGATGGCTCCGCTGCGCAAGCAAGCCGCCGAACAGGCCATCGCTGTGAGCAAAGCCGCGCCGGATTCGCCAGAGCAAGCCGAGGCGAAGGCCAAACTCGCCGCCGTGAAGACCGAAATGGCTCCGCTGGATAAGGAAGTGAAGGCCGTGGGCAACAAGGTGCAGTTTTATCAGGAGATGGGCGGCCTCGTGGGCCGAATCCTTCTCGCCGTGCTCATCATGGTCGGCTTGAGCCGTGTGGCCTTGCTGAAGGTCTTCCAAGTGCCCGCTCTCATCCTGCTGCCGCTGACCTACCTGAGTCTTTTCACCGCTGGCGGCTCCAGTTTCATGTGGGCCTATGCACTGTGCGGTTTGGTCACGGTGGCGCAGTTCAGCTACTTCGGTGAGTACCTGCCCAAAGTCTTCCCCATGCACCTTCGCGGCACCGGCGGCAGTTTTGCCACCAATGTCGGCGGTCGCATGATCGGCACCAGCATGGCCTTTGTGACGACCAACCTCGTCGCCCCGATGGTCTCCGGCGATCCCACGAAGATCCTGCCGATGCACCTCGCGAAGGCCGCGGGCTACGTCGGCCTCGGCATCGCCCTGCTGGCGCTGGTGGTGGGGATGTTCCTGCCTGAGCCGAAGAGCGAGGAGTAACACGAGAGAGTTTGTGTCATGGCGGCGTAATCCTGCCGCCATGATTCGCTCCTTGCTCACTCTTGTTGTCTGCCTCGTTTCATTCACCCTCCACGCTGAAGAGAAAGGCGATGGAAAGCTCCGCATCATCGTCTTTGGCGCGCATCCAGATGATGCGGAATACAAAGCCGGGGGCTCTGCGGTGAAGTGGGCTCGGCTGGGGCATGAAGTGAAACTCGTATCGGTCACCAATGGCGACATCGGCCACTGGAAAGAAGCAGGCGGGCCGCTGGCGCTACGACGCGCGGCGGAGGTGGCGGCCTGTGCGAAGAAGCTCGGCGTGACCTCACAGGTGCTGGACATCCACGATGGCGAGCTGGTGCCTTCGTTGGAGTATCGGAAGCTCATCACGCGGGTGATTCGCGAGTGGAAGGCGGACATCGTCATCGCGCCGCGGCCGTGGGATTATCATCCCGACCATCGCTACGTCGGCGTGCTGCTTCAGGACGCGGCCTTCATGGTGGCGGTGCCGTTCATCTGCCCGGATGTGCCGCCGCTGAAGAAGAACCCAGTGTTCTTGTATTCGAGTGATGGTTTCCAGAAGCCCTATCCCTTCACGCCGGACATCGCGGTGAGCGTGGATGATTCCTTCGATCAAAAGCTGGACGGCATCCATGAGCTGACGTCCCAGCATTATGAAGGCGGTGCCAATGGCTCGGAAGAGCATGTGAAGAGCGTGCCGCCCGCGAGCGATGAGGTGGGACGTCGTGCGTGGCTGAAACGCCGCTGGGGTGCCCGTCAGGGCGGCGAGGCGGACAAGTATCGCGACCTGCTGATCAAGCTCTACGGCGAGGAGAAGGGCAAGGAGGTAAAGTATGCCGAGACCTTTGAGATCTGCGAGTATGGCCGTCGGCCGTCGATGGAGGAGATCAAGAAGCTGTTCCCGTTTTACGACGCGAAGTGAGCGCCGAAGGTGCCTGACTTTCCGCTGTCGTGCGGGCGGAAAGCATGCAGGATGGCGGGATGCGTCGCGCTACTGTTCTTTTTCCGATCCTGGCTGCCGGGCTGAGCCTTCACGCGGCTCCGGCAGGGCCTGTCACCCCTGCTCCGGCGACCGTGCCAGCTCCCAAAGCGGCTCCGAAGTCCACTCCAAAGCCTGCGCCGAAGCCTGCGTTGCCGAAAAGTGATCCCAAACCGAATCTTGCGCCTGCACCAGCCCCCGTGCCGGCCGCGCCTGCGGTGAAGCCACCACCGGAGGATGCCTATCTGCAAATGGAGATGCTAACGCGGGCCATGGAGATGGTGCGGCAAAACTACGTGGAGGAGTCCAAGGTGACCTACGAGGAGCTGGTGGAAGGTGCTCTCGAAGGCATGCTCAGCCGCCTTGATCCGCACTGCGAGTACATGGGTAAATCGCTCTTCGAGGACATGCGTCGCGAGCAGAGCGATACTTCGGAAGGCATCGGCATCACCATCGCCCTGCGGCAAAACTTGCTCACCATCATCACCGTGCGTGACGACGGCCCCGCCGCCCGCGAAGGCGTGCTGGCAGGGGATCAGCTCGTGCGCATCAACGAGGTGCTCACGGATTCCGTCGGCGTGGCGGAGGCCATGCAGCTTTTGAAAGGCAAAGCGGGCGATGAGGTGCGTCTCACCGTGCGTCGCCCCGGCACGAAGCAGTTCCTCGATTTCAAGGTGAAGCACGAGACGCTGGC
>JBEIGR010000546.1:0-4020 GCA_040381795.1 Verrucomicrobiaceae bacterium
GCAGCTTTTCCCTTGCCCGGAGGTGCATCCCGTGTTCTCTCGCCCTCCCATTAACCCCTCACAGCACACACTCATGAGCGAACGTCGCGTCGTCATCACCGGGATCGGAGTCGTCTCCCCCCTCGGCAACAATAAGGACGACTTCTGGAAGAATCTCGTCGCCGGCAAGAGCGGCATCCGTCGCATTCAGTCGATGGATACCGAGAAGTACGACTGCAAAATCGCGGGCGAAGTGGTGGATTTTGACCCCACGCCCTTCTTCAACAACCACAAGGAGGCCCGCCGCGCGGACCGCTTCTTCCAGCTCGCCATGGCCGCCTCCAAAATGGCCGCCAAAGATGCTGCGCTGAACCCGGACGCCCTCGATCCCCACCGCATCGGCGTGATGGTCGGCAGCGGCATCGGTGGCCTCAGCACGATCGAAACGCAGTACGAGATCCTTTTGAACAAGGGACCCGGTCGCGTGAGCCCCTTCCTCATCCCGATGATGATCACGAACATCGCCACCGGCATGATCGCGACGGAATTCGGCTTCATGGGGCCGAACATGTGCATCACCACCGCCTGTGCGACCTCGAACAACAACATCGGCGAAGCCTGGCGCATCATCAAATTCGGCGATGCCGATGCCATCATCTGCGGCGGCTCGGAAGCCTCCATCCGCCCCTGCGGCCTCTCCGGCTTCGGAAACATGAAAGCGCTCTCCATGCGCAATGACGAGCCCGAACGCGCCTCCCGCCCCTGGGACATCAACCGCGACGGCTTCGTCATGGGTGAAGGCGCCGGCGTTGTGGTCATCGAAGAGCTCGAGCACGCGAAGAAGCGTGGAGCCACGATTTACGCCGAGCTGGCCGGTTACGGCGTCACCGCCGATGCCTACCACCTCACCGCGCCGCATCCCGAAGGTCTTGGTGCCTCGAAGTGCATGGAAATGGCCCTGCGCCATGCCAAGCTCAACGCCACCGATGTGAGCTACATCAACGCCCACGCCACCTCCACGCCCGTCGGCGACCTTTGCGAACTCCGCGCCATCAAGCGCACCTTCGGCGAATACGCTCAGAAAGGCCTGCTCGTCTCCGGCACCAAATCCATGACCGGTCACCTCCTCGGTGCTGCCGGTGGCATCGAATTGGCGGCCTGCATCATGGCGCTTCGCGATCAAGTGGTCCCGCCCACCATCAACGTCGAAAACCTCGACCCCGAGGTCGATGTCGATGTGGTCGCGAACACCGCCCGTCCCGCCAAGCTTACCGCCGCCCTCAGCAACAGCTTCGGCTTCGGCGGCCACAACTCGGCGCTGCTGATCAAGAAGTACGACGGAGCCTAAAATGGCCTCGAAACGCTCTTCGGCGCTGGATCGCATGATCCAGCGCCTTTTTTGTCTCGTGAATAGGCCTGCTGCTTGTGAAAGCCTCTTCGCCGGACACGTTGAGTCTCTCGCATGACCTCCCGACTATTGCTCTGCCTTGCCGTCTCCTCGTTGAACGTGGCCGCCGCCGATTGGCCGGAGTGGCGCGGGCCTTCGGGACAAGGTGTGGCGACCATCGCGAAGCTGCCGGAGACCTTTAGTGAGACGAGCCACGTGACGTGGAAGACGGACTTGCCTGGGCGCGGGCATTCCACCCCAGTGATTGGTGGCGATGTCATCTGGATGACGACGGCGGTGGAGAAAGCGGCGAGCAAGGAAGAGGCGGAGCGTCGCTTGAAATCGAACACGGGTGATCAGCCGCTCGTCGTGCTCGAATCGCTCAGCCTGCGAGCTTTGGCGGTGGATCGTCAAAGCGGGAAGCTGCTGCATGACATCGAATTGCTGAACGTGAAGGAGCCGCAGTGGGCGCATCAGCTCAACAGCTACGCCTCGCCCACGCCGGTGCTCGCGGGTAGCAGGCTGTATGCGCACTTTGGTTCGTTCGGGACGGTCTGTCTCGACACCGCCACGCAAAAGATGCTGTGGAAGAACGAGGAGCTGCACATCATGCACGAAAACGGCCCCGGCTCGACGGCGGTGCTGTGGAAGAACCGCCTCATCGCCCACTTCGATGGCAGCGACACGCAGTTCATCGCGGCTTTTGACACGGAGACGGGCAAGCTGGCATGGAAGACGATGCGCAGTGGCGAGATGGACCCGCGTCCGCAGCAGAAGAAGGCTTATGGCACGCCGCTGGTGATCCAGAGCGGCGGCATCCCGGTGCTGGTGAGCTCCGCGGCGAACAACATCTACGGCTATGATCCGGCCAGCGGGAAGGAGCTTTGGAAGGTCCACTACGGCGAGCTGGGCTTTTCCATGTCCACCGTGCCCGTGGCCGATGACAAGATGATCTATTTCAGCACCGCCTTCGGCAAATCGAACATCACCGCCTTGAAACACGCCGGCGCCGCCACACCCGAGGTGGCGTGGAAGAACAACAAGAACGCCCCCAAAATGTGCTCGCCCTTGCTGCACGAAGGCCTGCTCTACTATGTCGATGATGGCGGCATCCTGAGCTGTGTGGACACGCAAACGGGCGAGGCCGTTTACCGCGAACGTTTGGGCGGCAAGTTCAGCTCAAGCCCGATTTTGGCCGGTGACAAGATCCTCATCGGCAGTCGCGAAGGCGTGATGAGCCTCGTCAAAGCTGGCCGCACCTTCCAACTGCTCTCTCAGAACACGCTCGACGGCTCCATCATGGCCAGCCCGTCCAGCGACGGCGAGGCGCTCTTCATCCGCACGGACAAAGCGCTGTATCGAATCGCGAAATGAGTGAGATACTCCAACGATCCACTTGGATGCTCGCGGCGGGTCTTTTGGGCCTCACGGGAGCTTTGCGTGCTCAAAACGCCGTCCCACCTCCCGCTCGCGAACTCCGCGGCTCGTGGATCGCCACCGTGCGGAACATCAACTGGCCCAGCGAGCCCGGTTTGCCCGTCGCGAAGCAGAAGGAGCAACTCCTCACGCTCATCGACTCCGCCGCGAAGCTGCGACTCAATGCGCTCATCTTCCAGGTGCGACCTGCGGGCGATGCCATGTATGCTTCCGAGATCGAGCCATGGTCGCCCTTCTTGACGGGAGCAATGGGCAAATCACCAGGTTGGGACCCGCTTGAGTTTGCCGTTAACGAGGCGCACAAACGTGGCATGGAGCTGCATGCCTGGTTCAATCCTTACCGAGCGCTCGCCGGTGAAAAGCATGCGCCAAGCGCGGATCACATCCGCCGCAAGCACCCGGAGTGGACGATGAAATACAACATCGACTGGTGGATGGACCCTGGCGTGCCTGAGGTGCGTCAGCAGGCCATCGCCGTGATGCTGGATGTCACGCGTCGCTACGATGTGGATGGAATTCACATCGACGACTATTTCTATCCCTACCCGATCATGGGGCCGGACAAAAAGAAGGTCGAATTCCCCGATGCGGATACTTACCGGCGCTACAAAGCCACCGGCGGCCCTTTGGAACTCACCGCCTGGCGACGCCAAAATGTGGATCAGACCGTGCAGGCCACTTACGAGGGCATCAAAGCCATCAAGCGCCATGTGAAGTTCGGCATCAGCCCCTTCGGCCTGTGGCGTCCGAACCATCCCGAAGGCACCGGCGGCGGTCTCGATCCGTATGAGGACCTCGGCGCCGACTCGAAGAAGTGGCTGCAAAACGGCTGGGTCGATTATTTCACCCCGCAGCTCTACTGGACCATCGACCGGCCAAAGCTCGGCTTCACCACCTACTATGACTGGTGGCTGGAGCAGAACACGCAGGGCCGCCACATCTGGCCCGGCATGAATACCTCCAACATCGGCACGGACCGCGTCGCGGGCGAGATCCTCCGCCAGATGAGCGTGCTGCGTGAGCGCGGTCTCAAAATGACGCCCGGCCACTTCCATTGGAACTTCGGTGCCCTTCATAAAAACACCGGCAAGATCGCCACCTACACGATGGAGCGCGCCTACACCACGCACGCCATCCCGCCGTCTTCGCCGTGGCTGAGCCAGACGCTGCTGCCCGCCCCGCTCGTCGGCAAAACCCAGCCCGAGGGGAAGTTGCGC
>JBEIGR010000547.1:0-4019 GCA_040381795.1 Verrucomicrobiaceae bacterium
CGCATCTCCCGCGAACAGACGCCTGTCGCCGCTCCCCCGCGCTGGCTCCCGGTGACCGGAATGCTCAGGGCGGGCGTCACCGCGGCCCTCTGCCTCCTCAGTCAGTCGCAATCAGAGCAGAGTCCTGGAAACAGCGCGGAAGGAGAGGTCCGGCGCGGCCTTTCCGCCTCTCACAAAGTCGCTCCAGCCGTCCTTTCGCCCACCAGCATTCATTCGCAGTTCCAGCACAGCCTTTCCGCTCCTCTGAGCCTCTCCACGCTCCTGCAAAAACTCGCCACCGCCCGCACCCCCGCAGAAAAACGAGCCATCTCCGACGCCCTCATCGCCCTAAACACCGAAGAGGCCCTCCAGGCCTGGGGAAAGGCCCTCCTCGCCGAAACCGACCCAGCCGCACGCCGCGCCATGCTTGAAGCTCTGGACACCCTCCAGGGCGAGGCCGCCGTCGAAATGATCACCCAACTCGTCGAGCTCTCCGCCGACCCCGACATCATCCAGGCCACCCACCGCACCCTCAGCCGCATGGCCACACCGGACACCATCGCCTACCTTTCTGAAATGCACGCCGCCGCAGCCTCGGACCCGGTCCGCCAGCAGCGCGTGCTCGACGTCCTCGCGGCCATTCGCAACCCCGCCGCCGTTCCTGGCCTCATCCGCCTCGCCCACCAGCCTGATTTAGGCAGCGAACTCACCGGCCAAGCCTTCAGCAGCCTCGGCAAAATCGGCGACACCGCCTCGCTTCTCGCCATGAGCAACGCCTTTGACACCCTCCCGCCGGAATACTTCGCCCAGCGCCAACAAGTGCTCCAAGCCATCTCCTCCATTCAAAATCCAGCCTCCCGCGCCATGCTCGCAGACCTCGCTGCCAATAGCCATCAGCCTCTCATCGCCGCCGCTGCTGCAGATGCGGTGAAAAACCTCCCCGCTCACTCCTTGGCCGACCCAGATGCCAGCGCGATGCCGAGCGCGCAGGAACTCATCGCGAAGTGAGCCATTCGGGGTTGGGTATTCCATTCACAAGAAGAGCGATGCAAGCACTCCGATCTCCTCCTTGATGTCATCTCTTGAGGAAACCGTCTCTGCGATCTCTTCCTCCAAGAAAGTGCGATAGCGTTTCCGCATGCGAAAAACGTTCACCTTGATGTCACTGACCGATTTGCCCAGCTTCGCCGCTGCTTCCGCATACGACTCCTCGCCTCCATTCCACGCGATGAACGGCTGTAACACCTCGTGGAGCTTCTGCTGGCCTTTGTCAGCGTAATGCAGACGCAATCTCTCACGCACATGCTCCAGAAGCGTCGTCGCCCAGGCACGGTCGAACAGCTTATCCGGCGAATTGTCGTCCGTCGGCTCCACGCCGTAGCGCTCCTCAGCCAGCGCCTGATCATAGGATTCGATCACTCTGCCACCACCGCGCTTGATCGTCCTGCCACGTGCCGATTCGTTAGCGAGGAAAAACTTCAAATCCGCCAGCAGAAAGGCGCGGAACTTGCCCTTCTCCGGGTCCGCTCTGTGGATGTAGCCACGCTCCAGCAACCGCGCCAGATAGCCCTGCGTCAGGTCCTCTGCATCCTCCGGCGTCCCCACCGTGCGGCGCACATAGGCATAGATGGGATACCAGTACGTCTTGCACAGCTCATTCAACGCCCTGTCCACTTCCGCCACCTGACTGCCCCCCACCCGCCGCACCATGCTCCAGCGCGTCATGGGAAAGGGATCGGGAGCTTGATCGTTCGCGTGGAAGCCGTTGGAGGAATTGGAGGACATAGTTGAGTTGGCCGAGTTCAGCCTGCCTGGAAGCTTGTGTCAAAAGCTCAAAATCAGGCGGATCAAAAAAGCAGACCGTGTAGGCACATTCGCCAGCATGCGAAGGGGGGGGAGATGATGGTTTGGCAGGTGACCTTCCATCAGTCTGCTAGGAAATTGCTTTTGAAGGGCCGGGCCGGAATAACGCGGGAGGGGGTTGTGATGGGGTCTGGGGGGAGAGAGGGGTGGAGGAATGATGAATTTTGAATGTGGAATGACGAATGGAGGCCTCGTTGGACAGTTTTACGCCTGATTTGGGGTGCTGGAGGATGGCGGTGGCGGGACTCATGACGCATTTCCAACGCTTGCGAGCATAGCTTTCCTGCCCCTGTGCCAAGACTTTTCGGAAGCGGGTTTTGTGGGGCTATTGAGGGCTGTTTTAAATTCAGCCGGGATCAATCGGCATCGAAGGGAAGATGAGTGGCAAGCAGTGCGCTGAATTGGGCGGGATAAATCTAAAATACCAATGGGTGCAGGCTGGAGGGGTGAATGGCGGTGGCAGGCTAGTCTCCGGGCTGGGTGATGGGGCAGATTTTTCACAACCAAAGGCCTCCAGAGGGTGATGCAGGTGCCTTGGCCTTCGCGGGATTCGGTATCGATCTCTCCGCCGTGCTCGCGAATGATGCGGCGGACGATGAGGAGGCCGTGGCCGGTGCCGATGCTGCGTGTGGTGGAAAAAGGTTGGAAGAGCTTGCCCGTCTGGCCGGCATTGATGCCTTTGCCGGTATCTTCAAAGCTCAGGCGCACTTCGTAATCGGTGAAGGTGCCGCCGATGGTGAGCTGGCCGCCTTGGAAAACAGGGCGCAACTGGCTGAAAAAATTCGCATTCATGAGTTCGAGGCATCGGCTTCCTCCAGAAAGTGTTTCAGAACTTCGGGCACCTTTTTTGAGCGCAGACTCCCCGTCAAGACACCGCAAATGCTGGCTCACATTGGCTGCGGGTTTCAGTGGTGCTCAGGCCCCTTGCAATGTGATCGCTGCGTCCGCCACGGCGCGGCTGGCTTCTTGCTCGTCGTTGATGACGACGGTGGCACCGAGGCGTTTGAGGCGCTCGACATCGCTGGCGAACCTTGCCCGGGCGAGCACGGGGATGTCGGGGCGGGATTCGCGGATGATAGCGAGGGCCTGCGCATTGATGAGCGCATCGGGAAAGGTCAGGGCGACGAGGCGGGCTTTGGCGAGCTGGGTGAGTTCCCACGTTTCCTGATGCGTAGCATCGGCGAATAGCACGGTCTGACCTTGGCGCTTCAATTGGCGCACGGTTTCAGCGTTCAATTCGATGACGAGTGTGGTCACGCCGCTATCGAGCAGCTCTTTGTTGAGTTTTTCACCCACCGGGCCATGGCCGCAGATGATGGCGTGATCGTGCATGCCTTTCACCCGTTGGCGGAGTTCACCGGCATCGCTCAGCGCGACCTTGCGGCGGCCCCAGCCGCGCTTTTCGAGCCAGATGGCGAGTGGCGTGCCAAAGCGCATCGCGGCAGGTAAAAGGCCCATCGAAAGGGCGGACGCGGAAAGCAGGATTTGCTGCGTGGAATCGCTCCACAGCGCGGATTCGCCTGCCAGCCGCAAAAGCACGAGGGAGAACTCACCCGCGCTACACAGGCCGATGCCCGCCATCAGCGCCTGGCGATGCGCGAGGCCTAGTTTTCGTGCGATGGTGGTGATGAGCGCTGTTTTGCCAAGCATCAGCACCAGCGTGAGGGCGAGGATCGGCTGCCAGTGCAGCGCGGCCATCTTCACATCGATCATGAGGCCGACGGTGACGAAGAAGAGCGTCAAAAACAGATCCTTCAGCGGCATCACATCGGCGAGGATGCGGTGCTTGAAGATGGATTCGCTCACCGCGAGGCCCGCCACGAAGGCCCCGAGGGCCAGCCCCAGCCCGAGCAACCCGCCGGTGAAGGCGAGACCCACGCAGCAGCCGATCACGGTGAGTGTGAAAAGTTCGCGATTGCGGGTGCGGGTGACCGCATTGAGCAGCCAGGGAATGATCCAGCGTGCCGCCACGCCGGCGAAGACGACAAACAAAGCCCCGCGCAGCACCAAACTGCCCAGGCTGGCTCCCAGCGCCTTCGTTTCACCTAGCTGCGGCAAAATGAGCGGCACGAGAAGGAAGAACGCGATGATGAACAGGTCCTGGAAGATCGCCACGGCCAGCGCCATGCGGGCACCGGGGCTCGATTCGAGGCCGAGATCCTGAAAGCTCTTTAAAC
>JBEIGR010000548.1:0-4005 GCA_040381795.1 Verrucomicrobiaceae bacterium
GCCGTGCTCCTATCCGCCCTCCGAAAATTCGGAAATGGCTCGGTAGCTCAGTCGGTAGAGCAGGGGATTGAAAATCCCCGTGTCGGCGGTTCGATTCCGTCCCGAGCCACCTCTGGAACCCTTGATTTTACGAGGTTCCAGTGGTTTCGAAGCATTTGGCAGCCTCAATAAGGAATTGCCAGTTTTTGCCCCTTAACTGTCCCCTAACTGGCAACGGCTTTCGACCCATTGCGGAGATTTTCCGGGAGCCAGAACCCATTCCAGTACCGCTCCCGCCTCGCCGGGTTCCTGTCCGTTGCCAGATAGGGGGCATTTAAGCGCCTGCCCACTGAATAGCCCTCCCCATTTGCTCCACATTTCGTTCGCTCAGGGGCGGCGTGCCGGGGCGTGTGCAGGCTTCCAGGCAAAGGCTCGTGTCGGACTCTCCGCATGGTTCAACCGCCGCCGTCGTGATCTTCCCGGCCATGACCGTTCCTCCTCCGCTTTTCCCCGCCGCGCCCGGCATCGTTGCCAGCACGCGCCAGCGACTGCGTCAGAGATTAAATCTTCCTCCTCCATCTCCACACACCTAGACAACCCGGAGCGGAGGAATTTGCCTCAGTTCCTCAACCGAAGAAATGCCGCCATAGAAGAACCACGCCATAGAATAGCCAGGCGATAGGGGCATAAAGGATTATGCTGCCGAGAACGGTCAGCAAACCGCGCCACCTCTTGAGAATCCTTTCCCTCGCATTTTCCCGATCCGTTCCGTGCATGTCGGTATGGATGCGGTCCAAAGGCTTCATGTTCGCTTAGTCCGCCACATCCTGCCGCCTGCTTTTGCGAAGCATGAGCCACGATTCGGCCAAAGTCTTCCATAGCCACGCTAGAAGCCCAAGCCCGGCGAGAATCAACGGCACGCCGTAGAAGATGAATTCCATGAACTGCATGTGTTCCACCGTGGGCGCGCTGCCTCTTACTGTCAAAAGTCCTCATCCTCCAAATTTGGCGTTCCGTCCCGATACCCGTCTTTGAGGCGAATAAGCAAACAGCCCGGCAGTTCCTCGATGGCGTAGCATAGCCGCCCTTTGGGAATGCCTTCCTTCGTCCTGCCGATGGCATCGCTCACGGCGCTATCACCGCATTGGCAGAGGGCCATGAGTCGCCGGGTGATTTCGCGGCGGGGTTGTGCCCCATCGGCAAAGACGGTTGGGAGGTGCTCCAGGCGAATCTTGGCCTTTGGCTCCTTCCCCTCGCTGCCGCCGTCCTGCCAGGCCTTGTAATCGAAATCCGCGAAGGCTTCAAAGCCGTGCTCGCAGAGCTCCAGGCGGTCGCTGGTCCCTTGTGCTTGCCGTTGTTCTTTGCCTTTGACGGATCATGGCTGCCGGTATGGTGGATGCTCAAACCTTCGCCGCCAGCGCTCGCAGGCCGCGCTCGGTTTTTTCGTGCAGTCCGTGGGCGTCCTCGTAGTCTTCCACCAATTCCGTGAGTTCGCGGAAATACTCCTCTTGCACGGCGTCCAGGACACGCGTGGCAAGGCGGGTGCAGAGCATGCTGGCCGCCTCGTAAACACGGGCGCTTTTGATCGGGATGAGCGGATGCAGCGCCCACAGGCTGGAGATGGTGGCCGGGACGTGGAGTGAGCTGGTATTCAAGGGAAAGGCGGGATGACTATGGTGTTGAGTTTCACGCCTCCAGAAAGTAATCCGCAGGCAGGGCGAAGTGACGGGCCAGCCTGCGAATGTGGGCCGTCGTGAGTTGTCGAGTGCCGTTGAGGATCTTGCTGCCCATGCTCAGCTCCAGCTCCAGCAGTCGCCCGAGGTCCGCCGCCGTCATGCTGTGGGCCTCCAGTAGCCCGGCAAGGCGTTTCGTCACCGGCAGCGGTTTGACCTTCTTCTCCGTGCTGGCTTCATAATCCGCGATGAGGTCCGCCACCATCTCAAACCAGTCGGCTTGATCCTGATTCATGGCCGTCTCATGCCCCCACAGCGGTTCGATGGCCGCCAGCGCCGCCGCATGGTCCGCCTTGTCCCGGATGGGACGCGGTAGCCAGACAGAGCGGCAGAGCGTGCTGTAGTCAGCGGGCAGCGTGTGGCGATTCGT
This sequence comes from Verrucomicrobiaceae bacterium, assembly GCA_040381795.1. Lineage (GTDB taxonomy): Bacteria > Verrucomicrobiota > Verrucomicrobiia > Verrucomicrobiales > Verrucomicrobiaceae > Prosthecobacter. The sequence continues at coordinate 2,083 of JBEIGR010000548.1, forward strand.
GACGCGGCGATACATCCCCGGCTGATTCCAGACATTTCCGCAAGCGCAAGGTGGACGGCGGCCCGGCCTCGTCACTGCCATTGCAAAAAATTTCGCGGCTAAGAATCCATCATGAAAGGCCAGCGCCTTGCCATCAGCTCACCCCCTCCCCCGGTGTCTTTGGACTTCCTGCCTACATGAGGCAGCGCGGGGCAGCATCTGACCTCGCAGGGGCAGTGCTGGCACTCTCAGGTTGCGAATCGTCGGCTGAATGGAATGATTCTACCATCACCATGAGCACCGCCCAGAAGTCCAGCGTCACCGCAGCGCCCGCGCCCACTAAAGGCGTGACCATTGCCCGTACCAATCGTTCGGAGTGCAACACGCTCTCCAATGACGAGCGGGCCGCGCTCACCAGCCGTGCCATGAACCTCATCTACGGCAGCCATGTCCCTCAAGTCCCCGCTCGTCGCCGTTGATACCAACGTGCTGCTCGATCTGGCGGACGAGAACGAGGCTTGCTGGGATTGTCTGGACGCGCTCAAGCGCCGCCGTCAGGTGCCGCGCTTCGTGGTCCTGCCCACCGTGCTACAAGAACTCGCCCACCTCGCCGACAACGGCAAAACCAAAGCTGTGCGCTCGCTCGCCGTGACTGCGCTGCAATCGCTGCTCTCATGGGGCTTTGAACCGCTGGACTTGAAGCCCGTGGGCCACGGCATCGTGGAGCGTATCGGCGATGAAATCCGCGCCCAAGGTTTGCTGCCCGATGAGGAGCGAAACGATAGCTACATCATCGCAGAAGCCGCGCTCTGTGAATGCGACGTGCTCGTGACTTCCGACACGCAACCAACGGGCATGGATCAAAAGCAACTCCACCGCCTGCTTGATAGCTTCCATGTTAAGCCTGTCGCCATCCTTTGGCCGCGTCAGGTCGTCCGCATCCTCGGCAAGTAGCACGACAGCGCCTCATGCCACCGCCGCTCTCTGCTTCGTGGCCTTGAAGGGAATGATCTTCGCGGCCTTCGACTTCTCCGGCAGCTGTGACCACCACGCACGCGCCGCCGGCTTGCTGCGCAGCACGTTCGGTGTTGTGGCCTACGAAGAGCACATTTTGCAGATATGTGAGTCCTTCGCCGGACTCGCGTCGACATGCTCAGCCGTGCTTTGATGAAGCAGGAAACGGCCAAAATCAGCGAATTGAAGGCCGAGTTCATGGCCAGAGTGCGGACCAACGGCAAGGGTTTCTACTCCCCGCTGGTCTACATGCTCGAACGCTGCCGCCGACCCTTGCGGATCGGGCGGCAGCGCCCTTTGTTTCACGAGGCCGGCCCTCAGTGGGCGGCTCGTTCGATATGACTGCCGACGTGCTCGACATCGCGGCCGAAGCCTCTGAATGTGCGGCAGCTCGTGCCAGCCATCACGAGGAGGGCGGAGGCGAGCAGGAGTAGGGCGAGTCGTTTCGTGGATGTTTTCATGATGTTTGAAGTGGGTGAGTGGAGTGGTGGTTTAGAAGCCTTGGGCGGTGAGACAGGCCTGGATCGTGGCCTGAATAGCCTCCTGGGTGGCTTCGGTGCGTTTTTGAATGCGCCCGAGCAATTCGTCTGCCTTGCCTTCCTGAAACTGGAGATCGTCATCGGTAAGCGCCGCCCATTTCTGTTTGAGAGTGCCTTTGAGAATGTTCCAGTCGCCTTGGATGTGTAGTGTTGTCATAGGAGCCCATGGTGCGGCACGGCATCCGATGCCGCTATGGGGTGTACTGCTACTGCTTCAGCCTTCGCCGATGACGAAAGAGGCGACCGAGCTTTCGCCAGGCCGCCTTGGTTTGGAAGGAGGAGCGCTTTAGTAAGCTCTCGTGGTCTGCGTCTCCACCGTGGTGGAGATGGGAGCATTCACCATGGGTCCGCGACGAGTGGTTTCCTCCGTGGTGGTCGTGGTGGTGCTGCC
>JBEIGR010000549.1:0-3993 GCA_040381795.1 Verrucomicrobiaceae bacterium
GAGCCGATCTTTGAGCGAGAGTTCGCCGAGCACAGCTATGGATTTAGACCCGGGCGCAGTTGTCATGATGCCCTTCGCCGAGTGGATGAGCTGCTGCAAAGTGGTGCCGTCCATGTGGTGGATGTGGACATCAAGGGCTACTTCGACAGCATCCCACACCAGCGACTCATGGAGCTGGTCGCAGAGCGCATCGCCGACGGGCGGGTGCTCGCGCTGATCGAGAGCTTCCTCAAGCAGCACATCATGGAGCCACTGGGATGGATCGAGCCGGAAGAGCGGGAAGAGGGCACGCCGCAAGGTGGAGTCATCAGTCCGCTTTTGGCAAACATCTACCTCAACCCATTGGATCACCTGATGAGTCAAAGCGGATACGAAATGGTCAGGTATGCTGACGACATGGTCATCCTATGTCACAGCGCCGAAGCCGCTCAGAGCGCTATGGCAATACTGCGCGAGTGGAGCGCCCAAGCCGGATTAGAACTTCACCCGCAGAAGACGAAGATCGTGGACATGGGGCAACCCAAGGCGAGCTTTGAGTTCCTTGGATACAAGTTCTGGCACGGCAAAACCAGCGGACGCATCCGCCGGTTCATCCGGTCCAAGAGCGAAAAGAAGTTTAGAGAAACCATCAAGCCGTTCACCCGGCGCACCAGTGGTCAAAGCCTGAGCGCCATCGCGCAAAAGCTCAAACCAAGGCTGGAGGGCTTCTACAACTACTTCAAACACGCCCGCGCCAGCTCGCTAGCCGAAATGGACCGATGGATACGAGTGAGACTGCGGAGCATCCTGCGCAAAGGCGCCGGGAGGCGAGGGAAGGGCAGAGGGCTCGACCACCACCGCTGGCCCAACAGCTACTTTACCAAGCTGGGCATCTTCAACCTGGAAGAAGCTCAGAAACTGGAACTCATGAGCCTGCGTGCAGCAGCCAAATTCTAACCGGAGAGCCGGATGCGGGAAACCCGCCAGTCCGGTTCGGAGGGAGGGGCGGCGCAGTCATTGCGCCGTTCCTACCCCTATCTATGGAGACCCGGCGGGCGGATCAAGGGGCGGGCAGGCGCCGGATGAAACGGCCGGTGAGCACCGGGCCGATCACACAGGTGACGACGACCATGAAGAGAGTGGCATTGATGAAGCGTTCGTCGAGAAGCCTCTCCCCGGCGGCGTTGCGGACCTGGTAGCCGACGACGGCGCTGGCGAGAGTGGCGGCCATCTGAGGGATGGAAAGGCTCCAAACCACGGAGGTGGATGCGGGATCGAGGCCGGTGAAGCGGCCGGTGAGGCGTGCTGCCACCCACTTGCCCAGAATGAGCACGCCGGTGAGGCCAAACACGAGGGGCCACTGGGAGGTGACGGTGTCACGCAGCACGCCGAAATCCACGAGGAGGCCAGTGGCGACAAAGAAGACCGGGATGAAGAGGGTGCGTGAGACAAGCTCAAGCGACTCGATGTCGAAGCCAGCAGGGATGACGCGCTTCAAGGCAAGTCCAGCGAGGAAGGCGCCGACGATGCCCTCCAGGTGGATGAGATGGGCACCCTCGGAACAGACGATGATGAAAGCGAGGAGGATGCCGATGCGGGCCTCCTGGGTGCTGCCGATGCGACGGAGGAGGAAGGCTGCGAAGCGGCTGAGGCCAAAGAGAACGAGCGGCACAAACACGAGCAGCTCCGCGCCCTCAGCGGCGAGAAAGCCCCAAGAGAAGCCGGTCTGGTGAACGGAGACGGTGATGGCAAGGATGATCATGGCGGCGACATCCGTGAAAAGAGTGCCTCCCACGGTGATGACGGCGGCCCGTGACTGCGTGAGGCCCGCCTTGGCGAGGAGGGGATAGGCCAGCAGGGTGTGGCTGGCGATGATGGAGCCGATGAGCAAGGAGGCATTCCATTCATAGCCGCTCGCCCGGCCGAGCATCATGCCGCCAAGTAGGGGCACGAGGAAAGTGAGACTGCCGAAGACCATCGAATCGCGCCGGCATTTGTGGAACTCTTCGAGGTTCACCTCGTAACCGACGAAGAACATGAAGAGCAGCTTGCCGAGGTCGGAGAAGAAGCGGGTGCTGGAATCCTCAGGAAGCATGACGCCGAGCAGCCCGGGCCCCAGCAGCATGCCGGCGAGGAGGTAGCCGATGACAGGGGGAAGCTTGAGCCGCGCCATGATCTGGGGCAGCAGGACGAGAAAAAGACAGATAACGGCGACTCGGCTCATGGGAGCCAGGGCGAGGAAGGGCAGATGCGCGAGGAGGGTGTGACAGGTCATGAGTTTCTCTTCAAACTGCAGGTGCGGTCAGGGCCGGGCGGCAGGTGTGAGGTCTTTCACATCCTCTTCACGATGGGCACTCTCATCAATGACGGTGATGCCCGGCTTGGTGAAATCGACGCGTTTGAGGTCGATCGTGCGCACACGGCGGTTGGACATGGTGTGGAAATAGAGGACTCGCTCCTGCAAATCCGCAGCCGTGGTGATCTGGGTGGCCCCTGTGATGTCCGTGGCGATTTTTTCCCGCGGGGCGGTGGTGCCGGCGGGAATGTTAAAGCTGTCGAGGATGCGAAATGCTTCGAAAACGGCCTCGTGGGATGTTTTCAGCGGCCTGGCTGAGGCGGTGAAGGCGGCGGCGCGGATGAACCGGGACGGCGGGGTGAAATCACCGGGCAGGCCGACGAACCCGGAGCCGCCGCCGAGGGGGGAGAGCTTCAATCCTTCGAGGGTGATGGCGGCACGCGGGGCGGGTGAGAGGCCGATGTGGTTGCGCAGGTTGGTCAGGTGCCAGGAGTAGTCCGGGGAGTTTGTGATGACGCCGAGGAAGGCATCATGCACCTGCAAGCGGCCCTTTTGCGAGATTTCCAGGATGATGCAGGCACCCGAGGCATCGGCGATCTTCCAATGGAACGGGAGTGGTGCGCCGCCGAAGCGCGGGTCCTCCACATTGACGACGGTGACCTCGTCCAGATGCTCGCGCACCTCGGCCACGGTGCGGAAGGAGGAGAGCATCCACTGCATGAAGTCTCCGACGCTGAGCGAACGGTCAGCCTGCGAGGGATCATACGGTGCGAACTCCGCGAAGCCGGGAAAGTAATACATGCCGACGTAGAGACCGGCTTCATTCAGACCGTCCGGGCCGTAGTCCTGATCGTAGGCGGTGATGGTGACAAAGCCATGCCGGGAGGTCCAGCGCCTGCCTTTAGGTCCCTCTGGAGTGAGCGCGGTGAAGTCCCTGCCGCGTGGGAAGATGACCAGCCGGTCATGCTTGGCATCCCCCAGGGCCCATTCCACGGTGCGGGCCACGACCACCCCACCATCTGCCGCCCGCAGGGAGATGCCAGTGCAGGCAGAGGCATTTTGAAGTGGCACAAAAGCCATGGCGCTGATGGCGGCCAGACAAAGCCAAGTGGTGGAGTGAAGAAGCGTTTTCATCAGGATCATGGTCAAGGTGAGAGTGATCGAAGCGGACAACCAAAAGCATGGACCAGCCTTTTGGAGGACCAGCATGATGCCGACAAGAAAAGAATGCTGACCATGGGGAGATCAGGTACCATGTCATCTTTTTTGAGCCCTGATTTTCCTGAAGCAAGACGCTGCTTCCGGCTTTTGCTCGGCTCCATAAAGCTCCTCTGCTCGCTTCTCTAGCCTTCTGGGTGGCAGCAGGCAGTCGCAGCAGCAGACGATGAATGGGCTCCATGGGCTTGATTCGATCGCATATATACGCTGCAGCGCTGATAGCAGAGCGGCGAGACGGTGTTCGACTCTTCTCATCGACGGAACATTGTCCGGTTTTCATCTCTCGTGCGGGATTGAGTCTCCGAATCGTCACTTTTGTCGCAAAAACACCCGGCAAAGCGACGACTTAGAAGTCCTCTCAACCGCATGAAACACACCCTCCTCACTCTGCTCTCGCTCGCCACCTTCGCGACGGCTGCTCCTCTTGTTTACGAAGGCACCGAAGGGCCGGGCAAAGGCAAGCACATCGTCTTCATGGCGGATGACCATGAGTATCGCTC
>JBEIGR010000550.1:0-3991 GCA_040381795.1 Verrucomicrobiaceae bacterium
ACCGAGATCGAAAAGGCCACGGTGTTGTTGCTGTGCTTTCCTTTGCTTGCTCCGGCCTGGCGTTCGCCAGTGCGCAGACTGGTGCTGCGTCGTCGTCACTTGGGGCTTTTCTATGTTCCAGAGCCCCGTGGCATTGTCGTCATCGGCGTGGCGGATCTCCGTCGCGATCCCGAAAGCCTCAAGAGTGAGATGCTCGGTCGTCTGCCGCGGTAGGTGCCAGCTGAAACCTCGCAAGAGGCTGCTCCCGGTTGGCGATTCCTGCCACCACCATGAACCGCCGCTCTTTCCTTCATCAAACGTCTGCGCTAGCCGCAGTTTCTGCCGTCACCCAACTCCGTGCGGCGGATGCGGCGCAGAAAAAGCTCAAGGTGGCGGTCGTCGCGCTGGGACGCGGCATGCAGCATGTCAGCGCCTTGCTGAAGATCCCGAATGTGGAGATCGCCTACCTGGCGGAGGTGGATTCGAAGCGTCTCGAAAGCGGTCTGAAGATGGTCCATGCCACGCAACAGGTGTCCTGCCAGGGCGTGAAGGACTTCCGCAGCTTCCTCGATGACAAGACGCTCGACGCCGTCTTCATCGCCACGCCGAATTTCTGGCACACGCCCGCCGCGCTGCTTTGCATGCAGGCAGGGAAGCATGTGTATGTCGAAAAACCCGGCAGCCAGAACGCCAACGAAGCGGAGATGATCGTCGCGGCGGCGACGAAATACGATCGCCTCGTGCAGATGGGCAACCAGCGCCGCACCTGGATGAAGGACGCCATCACGGCGCTTCATGAAGGAGCCGTCGGCGAGGTGCGCTTTGGCCGTGGCTTCTACTACAACAGCCGCAAAACGGTCGCCGTGAATGAAAAGCCGGCACCAGCGGATCTCGACTTCGATTTGTGGCAGGGACCCGTGCCGGATGATGCCAAGCATGATCCGAAAAAGATGGCTCACTACGACTGGCACTGGTTCTGGCATTGGGGCAATGGCGAGCTCGGCAACAACGGCATCCACACGCTCGACATCCTGCGCTGGGGCCTGAAGGGCGACTATCCGCTGCGCACCACCTACAATGGTGGCCGCTACTTCTTCGACGACGCTCAGGAGACGCCGGACACCGGCACGGCCGTCTATGACTTCGGTCACGCAGGCTGCGAGTGGTTGCAAAGCTCCTGCCATCCGCGTGCCGCGGAGAAAAACCTCGGCGAGGTCGTCTTCTATGGCGACAAAGGCACGATGGCCATCTCCCGCGATACCTGGAGCATCTACGACCCAAAGGGCGTCGAGATCAGCAAGGGCAAAGCCAGCACCGCAGGCATCGGCGATGTCTCTCACATGGGCAATTTTCTCGACGCCATCCGTGGCGAAGCGAAGCTCAACAGCCCCATCGACGAAGGGCAGAAGAGCACCATGATGTGCCACCTCGGCAACATGGCTTATCGCACCAACACCGTCGTCCGCTGCGATCCGAAGACCGGCAAAATCATCGATAACGCCGCTGCCGAGGCGCTCCGAGGACGCGAGGGCGGCTACCGAAAAGGCTGGGAAGTGAAGCTATGAAAAAGCGGCCATGAAACCCGTCTGCGATCCCTTTGCCGCCACGCATCGCTTCACGGCCACCCTCTTTCATACCGGCGGCAAAGGCGGCTGGACCTTTGCGCCGCTGCCGAAGAGCCTCAAACTGCCTGTGACCGGTTCGTGGGGCATGACGCCGGTCATGGCGAGCGTGGATGGCAAAACATGGAAGACCACGATTTGGAATGACACGAAGTCCGGCGGCCAGTTTCTGCCGGTGCCGAAGAAGATTCGCGGCATCAAAGCCGATGGCGACCAAGTTGAGGTGGAGTTGCGCATGGATCGAGAGCGCATTCTCGGCCCGGTGCATCCGCTGGAGTGATCACTGGATCGGCAGGCAAAATTCCATCTCAGAGTCCGGAGAGTCGGGATTGAACTTCTCGCCGTAGATTTCGATTTCGGGTGCTGGGCGGAGTTGATGTTCGGAGCGTGGCAGCCAGGAGCCATACACATAGCCGAGTGTGCGGTCGATGCGGCTCATGGAGCCGGGGTGAGTGAAAACGGCATGCCTGCCACCGGACAGCTCGCGGCTCACCTTGCCTTTGGGCACCTCGACAGCCGATGAAACCTCCACACAGGCCAGGTAGCGGCATGACGCATCTTCGCCCTCGTCGCAGAAGATGCAGCCAAAGACCAGATCCCCGCTCCGATGCGGAATCGAGTCGATGCGCGGCCCAAAGTCCTGCCACAGGCGTGGAATGACGAGGTGGTTGTTTCGCTTCGGCGACAGCGCGGAGATGAAGGGACGTTCGATGCCGATGACGAGACGTGGAGGCAGCGTTTCGATGCGAGGTGTCATGGTGATGCGGTGGTGGAGATGAAACAAGGACTCGGTCGTGATTTCGGGCACGGCTTGCGGCAGGAGACCGTGACCTCGTTGCTTGCGGCAAATACCGGGCGTGATGCCGAACATGTCTTTGAAAGCCCGTGTGAACGCCTCCTGCGATCCGAAGCCATGATCGAGAGCGATATCAAAAAGGCTCTTGGGCGTGCTGGCGAGCTCATCCATCGCCCGGGACAAGCGGCGGCGGCGCACATAGTCCATCACCGGCTGGCCGAGAGCAGCGCTGAACACCCGCTGAAAATGCCACATCGACATGCCCACATGTTTCGCGATGTGGTCCGTGCGCAATTCCTCACCGAGATGGGTCTCGATGTAGTCGATGGAACGCTGGAGCTGCCGCACGTAGCCGGTCATGCTGCGGATGCTAGCTGGCCGTGGCTTTTCGTCTTGATGGATCGTGCTTAAAAACGCCGCACTTCGGCCGGTGGTTCATGGGTTGGGCGGCTCGCGGTTAGAGGTGTCGCTCCTCCATAACTGGCCATCGCGAGCGGATAGGCCATCCACGGCGGGGAGGGAAGCCCGAATTCAAGGACGTTGCCCGCCGTTGGATGTGCCGTCTCGCTCCGTTTGGTGTTATCGCCAGCAAATCTCGGCTTTCGGGTAATCCGTTTTGGCGGCAAATCCCTCTTGGTATTGGTCTCGCTTGTTGAACTTCACTCTCTCGCCTGAACCCGATTCGTAGAAGACATTATAAGGTGTGAGGCGACCGCCGAGAAAGGCCAATTGGCAGGTCGTGAAAATATTCGTGATCCCTCCACCACCAAGAATCGCTGCCTCCAAATCCTGAAGGTTCGGAAAATCAAACAGCCTCATTGATGGGTTATGTCCGCAGAAGTCGAGCAATAGGTAATTACCATGCACGGCTTCATCCCCCGTAAACGCCGTCTCACGTGGTCGCTCGTAAAAGACCTCGGCATCACGATTGAGTGGATTGGCGAGATGCACGTTCTCTGTGCCCTTCGTATCTAGAAGCTTCAGAATCCCTTCACGCTCCAGTCCAACATCAGGATCATCTGCGGTGTATGCCACAGCTTGCTCTACAATCTGATTGAGCGTGGTGGTCATATTTCTCGAGCGAACGTCTCGGATCAGATACCGCGAACCCAAGTCGTGGCAAATACGACAGATAGCCCAGAGCGGTTATCTGCATCCGTTTTATTCAGCGACGTTGGTTGAATGAAGGTTATTGAATAAGGGTCCAACTGCGTTGTCTGCCGCCCTTGAACTCCACAAACTCGGCGTAGTCGTGCTCGGCACTGCGCTCGGCGTCGGTCGCAGCTGGTTTGTCACTCTCGCCGTGTGGAGAGTAGAAATAGAAGCGGGCGGATAACTGGTGCTTACGGAAGAAATGCAATCCTCCGAACTCGCGGTCGGAATAGATGCCGAACGAAAACCAAACAGAGCCGAAAACACAGGCCAGTAATGCCGCGCTCACACACAGCTTTCGTTTGGTGGCGTTCTTCATGGGCTGCGCGGGAGTTGCCGAACGTTGTTTATCCATACTTAATTGTGGGCGAATCTGATTCACCCACAATTTTCTGTGGAATAACAGGGTTGAGGTGGGGTGAAAGAAGGCTGTTCACAAAAA
>JBEIGR010000551.1:0-3979 GCA_040381795.1 Verrucomicrobiaceae bacterium
ACGCGCCGCCGGTTTGCCCGCTGTGCAGCAGGTGCGCCATGTTTTGTTCCTCGCCCAGCAGCAGGCACCGCAGGCCATGCAGGCTTTCCTGGATGCTCACGGACGCCTTTTGGCCGCTGAACGGCCCGCCGACTATGTGAGCCTGCAATTGGAAATCCTCGCCAAAGCCAACGACTGGCCAGGCGTGCGCCAAAAGCTCAAGACGAAGGCCGCAGGCCATCTCGGCAGGCTCTCGCTCAATCTCTGGGAAGCCAACGCCACCGCCGCGCTGACCCCCGACAGCCCCGCCGTGCTGGAGCATCTGAAGCTCGCCTACGAAGCCACTCAAAGCGGCCGAAACCTCGCCGGAGCCATCCGCGTGGCCGATGCGGCCCTGAACCTCCGCCAACCCGCCTTTGCCGCCACCTGCTACGAAGAACTCGCCGCCCAGCCGCTGCTGCCCGGCGATAAAATCAACCTGCTGGAGAAAGCCATCTCCGCCCACACCCAAACCCGCGACACCGCCGCTTTGCGCCGAGCCACGCGTGCTCTAGCCGAGCAAACGCCCGACCACCACCACCACGCCTACCGTGCTGACTACCTCGATATCCTCTACGGCGAGGGGCTGGAAATCATTTTTCAGCGCATGAAGACGCAAGATGCCATCGCTGCGGCCAATGCCACGATTCGGGCACATCAGCGGCTGCTGAACGCCATGATCTTCTGCCATTTGGAGCACCCAGACACGCTGCGACGCGAACTGTCAGGCCTGGAACACGCCATCACCTGGACCGTCGGCGAACGCGCCGTGCTCGCTGGTTTGCTGGCGAAAGCCGGCGAGCCGGCCCGTGCCTGGCAGCTCGCGGAGAAGCTGCCGAAGTCGCTCTTGCTCAACGAGGAGGCGGCGCTGCTCGCGGTGGCGCGAAAGTAGCCGTCAGCGCTCCGCGCGCGAGGCGTGCAAAAACCAAATAATGATCTTCCCGGCCAGCGAAGACTCCTTGCTCATCACGCGGAACAAAGTGTCTGTTCCTTTGAAAAAATGCCCGAGAAATGCCAAGCATTCAGTACCCACGCGACCCAAAAGAGTCAGGGCCTGGCCGCCGGGAACAGCGCCTGCATGGCACGCACGGTTTGATCCACAAGAATCTGCCCGGCTTCGGTGCCAACTTTGTTCACATGCGGCGACCCGCTGTAACTGCCGCCTTGGATGGCGAGCGCGGTGGGCAGATACATGCCGCAGCCATTCGTGAGCTGGAGCACAAACGTCTGCTGCGCAGGGCTGCGGGCTTTCATCTGGATGCCCCAGTCGAGATACAGCTCAAACGTGTTCGTGGTGATAGCGATATCGCCGAGGCGCAGGACGTGCAGCTCCATGTCGTAAGGCGGGAGTTTGTCTGCTTCCTCGAATCGCTTCACGATGCCCTGTTCGAGCTTCAGCATCGTGATGACGCGGTTGTCCGGTTTTTCGACGATGCTGTATTGCGCGATGTTCTTCTTCGCGTCCGCATACTCGCGTTCGAGGATCTTGCGCGGTGGCAGCGGCAGGTCTTCGACGATGTGGCCGAAGGGCGCATCGGTGCGGATGTCGGCCTTCGCGGCATCGACCGTATCGAAAACGGCATTGCTGATGCGGCGACCGAGTTCCTGCTGCCGCGTGAGGCCGCGCAGCTTGATCATGCGAGCCTCGGCGTCCTTGCGATACTGTGGATGCGGTGATTGATCCCCCGCCGCGCTGCACCAACCGAGCACGGTGAGATCTGGCATGTTCAATTTGGCCTTCAACTGCTCGCGTGCGTCGTGCCAGAAGTCGGCGTTGAGCGCGCTGCGGCTCTCCACTTCCTGCGAAGGACACGCGACGTTGATAGCGACAGCTTGAAGCTGCTTTTCGGCATTCCAGAAGAACAACGTCTCGATTCCCGAGTCCGAACCGGCCTCCATGTGGCGGAAGCGCGCATCATTCGTCTTCGCATACATCTGCGCGTGGCCATCGGCGAAAACGGAGCGGCGGTTCTCGCCGATCTGCGCAAAACCGAGCGTCCAACTCACTCCGCCGGGCTTGCGGTTCGTCCAGGCTTGCACGGCGGCCTGTGAGAGTCGCTCCACAAGAAACGCGGTGTATTCCGCTGGCTGCATGACGCCTTCTTTCGGGATTGGATAGGTGATCAGCGTCTCCTCTGGAATCTCCGAGGTCACCGGCGCGGTGTGCGTGTGCGTGGCGGACACGATGACCTTCCGCACATCAAAGTCCGGCAGCAGCGGCTTCAGATGCTGACGAAACTGCGTGAGCACGGAGTGATGAATGCCCACAAGGTCGCAGGAGATCAGAATGCTCTGATCGACCACCTTGCCACCCTCCACCGACTCAATCGCCACCACCGCAGCGATGATCGGAGCCTCCACGCTTTGCGAAATGCGTGTCCCAAACTGCCCCGCGAGCGCCACCGGTTTGTTCGGCGTGATGCTGACTGTGGACGAGCCAATGCGGAGTTCGGCGGCATATGCGGGAGACAGAGCGAGAAGACAAAAAAGAAGTCGCTTCATGAAGATGAAGCTTCAAACGGCCTGTGGCGGAAGTTTGATCAATTTCGCCATCCCGCGACCTCACTTCACCAGCTCCGGCTCCGCCCAGATCGCGTAGTTGCTCTTCGAATCGAGCCCGCGGCCGGTGAGCATGAGCTGAAGCTGCGAAACGTCACTCACCTCGCACTCCAGCCTCTGCGCCGCATCGCTGCCGTTCAGCGTGATCGTTTTCAGCACTTTGCCATCGCCGTGGATCGTGAATTCCACGCGGCCTTTCGCCCCCAGCTCGGGATGCAAACCCGCCAGCACCGTGAAGCGACGAAACACACCCTTTGGCAGCTCAAAGGTCAGCGGCTTGCCCATGCCTGCGCTGATGCCATGCGTGAATTCCTTCTCCCCGGCATCGAGCTTGAGCCTCAGCGGCACCGCCTTCGTGCCTCCGGCGAGGATCGAGCCGACTCTCGGATGCCCCCAATATGGCGAGCTGAAAAACTGCGTCTGCGGGTAATGCAGTTTCTCCGCCTCCAGCGGCCAAAACGTGTCGATGGACACGGCGGCGGGCATCACAGGCACCTTTTGCGCCCCGAGACAAAGGATCGTGTGCATCGCATCCGCCACGATTTGCGCATCCACCACCGCTGCACGCATCTGGTGCTTGATCACGGCCTCCGCATCGTCCGCATAAAGCGCCTGCATGATCGGGATCGTCGTCGAGCGGGCATTCACGATGCCCTCATGCACGCGATGCATCAGCCGCCACGCCGCTTCGTTCACGCTGGTGCCCAGCAGACGCGGCTGATAGCCCGCGAGGCTCACCGTGAAGTCGCCATTCTCAATCGGGCCGTGCATGAGCTTGTCCTTCATGCCATCGCTTGGCGGCAGAAACTGCTGCAGCAGCGTGAATTGATTGTCCCCCGGCATCGTGTGCGAAGGACTGCCGTAGTCCTCGATTTGATGGCACATCGTCCCCATGAACCGCGCCGCATCGCCCGTGCGGCCTTCCTGCAGCGCCGTCACCGCCCGCTCCATAAAGTAGGTCAGCACTTCCAGATACTCCGTCTGCACCGTCGGCAGATGCAGCACCTGCAAATACACCTCCCCCGGCCGCGACTCCATCGCCGCATACTTCGCGTTCGCCTTGTCGGAGTAAACATTGTCCGGGATCATGCAATGCGCATCCCCCAGCGCCTTCAGCTCCTCCCCCAACAACTCCTTCTGCCACCCCGGCAAAGTCTCCAACGCCGCCCGCGTGATCGCATGATGCGGCTGCCCCCAGCCGAAGAGGAGTGTCGGACAGCAAGCAGCGAAGACCCAACTATGTTTAACAAATAAAAAAAGCAGCCACATTGGTGGCTGCTTCAAAATATCCTTCATGCTATAAGACTACACGCCATTGATTCATTGGAAGCTAAATTTGAGGTCGATGTCTTGAATAAAACGATAGCCAGTTGGTGATTTGGTTTGGTCGATTTTGAATCTA
>JBEIGR010000552.1:0-3962 GCA_040381795.1 Verrucomicrobiaceae bacterium
ACCGCCATGCCCTTCGACCCCACCCTCCCCGCGCCAAACTCCCCCCTTCAATCCCAAGTCATCCGGGACCAGTTTCAGGCTCTCTTCAATCTCATCAACAACATCGTCACCCTCACCACCGCGCAGGTGGACGGAGTGAACACCCTACCTGCCGGAAGTGCGGCCAGCGTAAATATCAGCGTGAGCGGTGGCACGCTGCACTTCACCTTCGACCTCCCGCAGGGCAATGACGGCCCCACCGGAGCCACCGGCCAGCCCGGCGAAGTGAGCCTGACGGACCTCAACAACGCCATGCAAAACACGTTGAGCCAGACCAGCAACAACAGCAACGGCGTGGGTTCGATTGCGATGAACGTCGATCCAGACTACAACCAGAACCAAATCCAGGGGATCGTGGATAAGCTGGAGGAACTGATCCAGGCCCTGCGCCGGTAAGCGGAGCCTAGGAGACATTTAACTGGTTTTCCCCGCCCGCTTTGTGCATGCTTGGAGCATGATGTTTGAAACGGTGAGCGCATGGAGGCAGACGCTAAGGCGTCTCACTGCCGCATTCTGCCTGCTGCATTCGGCATTCGTCTTTGCCGCCGCGCCCTTCAATACGCGGGCGGAGTCCAAGAAATCCCTCGGCCCCGAATCGGAGAAGGCGCTGGAGAAGCTGGCGGAGGATGGCTTTGCGGGAAAGAAGGAGCAGCTTACGCGGCAGCTCGAATGGGTGCTGGAGCTAGCGGGGGAGGTGAAGATCTCGACGGAGGAAAAGGCGGCGCTTTTGAAGGACTCGGAGCCTTTGATCGAAGCGGCGATCAAGACGTGGCGGCCGCGCTACATCGAATCGCTGCGTTTTTACCTCGTCAGCTACACGGATGATGCTTCCGCGGCGCGGCACATCGCGAAGTGGAAGATGGATCAGGCGGAGAAGCGCCTCACGGTGGAAGGCTGGACCTTGCCGGACCTCTCTCCGGCGTGGCAGGAACTCGTGAAGAAGCATCTCGGCGCTGAGCGCGGTGCACAAGCCATCGCCATCCGGGCGCAGCAGCGGGCGGAGGTGAAGGAGGAGATGCAGTCCTTCCTCGAACGCTGGGCTAGCACGGGCCGCGTGCCGATGGATGAGGAGCTGCGCCTGCTCATCGAGAGCCTGCGGAAGGAATTGAAGCTGGAGCAACCGAAGGTGGACGAGCTGTTCACCGCCGCGAAGAAGCTCGTCGATGAGCATGTGGCCTCCGAGCTGGCTGCGGGCATGGATTTACTCTCGTCACTGCCAGAAGAGCAGCGCCTCGTGGCGATGGACCAGGGCAATAGCTTCGCCACGCGCTATGTGCGGCCGAAGGGAACCGACCTCGAAAAGAAGTGGACGGAGACCATCACGGGCCTCGTCGGTGCGGAGCCGGTGAAGCAGTGGCAGAAGCTCGTGGCGGAACAGAAAACCAAAGAGGAGGCGGAGCTGGTCGATTCGCTGAAACCGAGTGAGGCGCAGGCTCAGATGCAGATGGAGGAGCTCATCGGCCGAGAGGTGGACAGCTATGTGAGCAGCCTGAATCTCGATGATGAGCGCAAAACACAGCTCGAAGCGCTCGGAAAGCAGGCGGTGACCGCCAGCATCGAGGCGTCGAAGAAACAGTGGATCAAGACCATCCAGAGCTGGTCCACGGCGGATCGCAAAAACAGGCGCAATTCCTACTTTGGCGTGTCGGATGACGATCAGCCGCCAAAGCAGAAAGTGTGGGCGGAGGGCTTGAAGAAGCTTTTCAGCGAGGACGAGCTTCGAAACATGCAGGAGGGCCTTGCCCAGCGGAAGACGCGCATGAGTGGCGCCCTCGCTGCCGCCACCTTGGTGGAGATGGACAAGACGCTCGGCCTTAGCGTGAGGCAACGCGCCGACCTCGAGCCGCTGCTTCGCCCTTTGATGGAGCCGCTGCTGCGGGATGAATCGCAGGAGTACTGGAGCTACCAGGCCTACCAGCTTTGCAATGCCGCCGCGAAGGTGGACGAGAAGCCGCTCACCGCGATCCTCGATGACGTGCAGGTGAAGCAGTGGAAGACACTCGTGAGCATGGTGCCAAACAACAGCCGCAGCGGCGGCATCACCGTGACCTCCAGCGAGATCGATCCCGAGGAGGAGAAGCCGGACATCGAATGGGAAATCTCGCGCCACCTTCACCAGCTCGGCGTCCACGAACGGAAACGCCTGCTCGAGGTCATGCTGGCGCAGCTGAGCGATGCGAAGCGCGTGCTAAACCTGACTGAGGATAAAGTGAAACGCCTCACCACCGCCGCCAAAGGCGCGGTGGAAGCTTCGATGGAGGAATGGCGCACGCAGGTGGAAAGCTGGGTGCGCAACTCCGTCGAGCGTGCCACGGCTGCCACGGTGAAGGCCACGCTCGCCAACCTCGCCCGCTCCACTTACAACACGCAGGGCAAAGGCCCGCAGACACAGGATCGCTGGCGTGAGACCATCACCACGCTGCTTTCCGAGAGCGAGCAAACCGCCTGGAAGAAGGTGCTCGATGCCCGCAAGGCCTACCGCACCGCCGCGATGGCCACGATGAGCGTGAACGAGCTCGACCGCCGCCGCCGTCTCTCGCCGGAGCAGATCAAAAAGGTGCATCAGCTCGTCTCTACCGTGCTCGATGACTACCTGCCGGACATCGAGCGCTACATGAACCACTCCTGGCACCTGCAATACTACTACGCCCTCCTTCCTCTCGCCGGCGTGAAGGAGGCCGATCTCAAATCCGCGCTCACCGAACGCCAGTGGAAGCTCGTCCAGGAACGCGATCTCTCGGATGCCCTGCAATACTGGGAAGGCATCGAGAGCTACCACAAGCAGCGCCTGGAGCAGGGCAAGAATGCGGAAGGAGGCGCGGTGCTGTTTGACGAATGAAGACGATGCAAAAGCATGGAGCATGGAGCAGGGGGCATGGAGTCACGTCCGACCGGTCGGACGTGTCGGACCCGTCGGACAAAAGGATGCTCAGCGTGCTGCTGGTCCTTGTTTGCACCCTTTGCTCTTCGCCCTTCGCCCTCAGCGCCGATCTCCGCTTCGGCGGCACGATCCCGCATGAGGTCGAGACGATCTACGAGCGCGGCCTCGCGTGGCTGGCGTCGAAGCAGAATGACGAAGGGTCCTGGCAGGGCGGGAATGATGGACCCGGCGTGAACGGCATCTGCGTGATGGCGTTTCTCGCCAGCG
The DNA here is from genome assembly GCA_040381795.1 of Verrucomicrobiaceae bacterium. Classification (GTDB taxonomy): domain Bacteria; phylum Verrucomicrobiota; class Verrucomicrobiia; order Verrucomicrobiales; family Verrucomicrobiaceae; genus Prosthecobacter. The sequence continues at coordinate 3,188 of JBEIGR010000552.1, forward strand.
GGGATGATCCGAACTTCGGAAAGCATGCGCGGAACATCCGCCGCGGCGTGCGGGCCATTTTGAAGTCGCAGCAGGAGTCCGGTTATTTCCCGCACAGCATGTATCACCATGGTTTCGCCATGCTGGCGCTGTCGGAAGCTTACGGCGCGGTGGATGAGGCGCTGCTGTGGGAAGGTGAGAAGCCGGTGCGCACGATCTCGCAGGCGCTCGATCTCGCCATCCGGCTCAGCGGCACCTCGCAGAAGAACAATCGCTGGGGTGGCTGGCGCTATTCGCCGGAGGCTCGCGATGCGGACACCTCCGTCACCGGTGCGATGCTCATGGGCCTGCTCGCGGCGCGGAATGCCGGCCTGGAGGTGAGTGACGAGGTGGTCGAGGCCGCGCTCGAATACATGCGCCGCAGCACCAGCAAGGACGGCAGCGTGGCCTACAGCGGCGGTTTCGGCGGCATGGGCGAGTCGATGAACCGCAGCGCTATCGCCACGCTCGTGGCTGCTGTGGCGAAGAAGAAGGACACTCCCGAATACAAGGCCACGCTGGAGCACATCAACACGCGGCTGGAGCACCAGGAGGGCCATTACAAAGAGTACTTCCGCTACTACATGGCTCAATCGCTCTTCCAGGGAGATTACGATGCCTGGGTGAAATGGAACACCGCCACCGTCCGCACCTTGAACGAGTCCCAAGGCGAAGACGGCGGCTTCGGCGATGCCTACCAGACGGGCATGTCCCTGCTCGCCGTGGCTTTGAACTACCGCTTCCTGCCGATTTACGA
>JBEIGR010000553.1:0-3961 GCA_040381795.1 Verrucomicrobiaceae bacterium
CGCACACCCCGAGATGGCCGCTCAGGCACCGGCGGCCCCCGCACCAGCCGCGCCTGTCACCGGTGGGCCGAAGTTTTCCCTCACCAGCAGCATCCGCAGCGCCAAAAGCAGCCGCGGAGCGGCGGACGGCGGCTATCGCACTATCGATATCGCTTACAACATCACCCTCCAGAGTCGCGAGGTGAAGCGTGACCTCGCCGCGGCGAAAGCCGTCATGATCACCCTTGGCAAAGAGGCCGCCTCCGGGAGTGACGACCGCCTCTACGTCATGCAAAAGCTAGAGTGGGAGGTGAATCTGCGGGCGCAGGGTAAATTCGAGCAGGCCACGCCAGAGGTGCGCCTCTCCTACTATCAAGGCACGAACTATCGCGATGGCGCTCGTGAATACGGCTACATTTTCATCGTGCTAGATGCCGCAGGCGTCATCCAGCATGTGGACTGCACGCCGGATGGCAATGAGAAGCACGCTCAGGCCGCCCTGGCCCTCACGGCACCCTCGGTAATCGACCGAGACTTCAGGACGCTAGCCAACGCCAATTTTCACAACGACATCGTCGTGAACCGCTGATCCGTGATTGCCAGCCGGGCTGCTCCCGCGCTATCATCCCGCCATGCACCATCCGTTTCACATCGACCTGCGAAACCTCTCTGCGGAAGGCAACGACATCTCCGGCTCCGAGCAGCCCTCGTTTTTCGACCTTTCGCCCGAAGATTCCGTCCAGCCCCTCTCGCCCCTCACCTATCAGCTCCATCTGGAGAAGGACGCGGAGGATATTATCATCACCGGCCGCCTGGAGGCCCTCTTCCGGCTGGAGTGCGGCTGCTGCCTGGAGCCCTTCGAGTTCCGTCTGGTGATGGAAAACTACCTCGCCGAGATTCCTGTTGAGACGAATGGAATGATCAACTTGACGGATACCATCCGGGAAGATACTCTCGTCGCCCTTCCGAGCTACCCCCGCTGCGAGGACGGAAACGTCCGTCCCCGCCAGTGCCCCGCCGAAGGAAAGTTTGAACCCGCGCCCGAAACAGTCGCGGTGGAGAATGAAAACGCGGCCCGCGCCGCCTGGGATGCTCTGAACCAACTCAATTAAACCTCCGAATCCTCCCCCATGGCCAATCCGAAGCGCAGACAATCCAAGAGCCGCCAACGCAAGCGTCAAGGCGCTAGCCGCTGGAAAGCGCCGACCCTCAAATCTTGCCCTGAGTGCGGCAGCACCGTCCCCGGACACGTCGCCTGCCCGTCCTGCGGTTACTACCGTGGCCGTCAGGTCATCAGCAAGGTCGCTGGCGAGGAATAATTCCGAGTCAGATCGGCCTTACAATCTCCCTCTTTTTCCAAAACCCCGTCCGCGAACCTCGCGGCGGGGTTTTTGGTTTGTCTTGATGTCTTCGTTCGAGGTCGCCTAATTTGAAGGCCCACTTTTGAATGTTCAATGTTCAGCGTTCGCTGTTCAATGTTCACCCCCTCCTTGACCCTCCCGCCAGCATCGCCATAAAGGAAGCCCGCCCTTTCCCATGCCTCACGCCCTGCTGATCAAATTTCCCGGAACGAACTGCGACGCCGAAACCTCCCGAGCCCTTGAGGCTGCTGGGTTTACCACCGAGGTGCTCCCCGTGGCGCTTTTGGAGGCTGGCTCGCTCGATCAGGCCCAGATGGTCGTTTTCTCCGGTGGTTTCAGCTACGGGGATTACGTCATGTCCGGCCGCATCGCCCAGCTCATCACCAAATCGAAGCTTGGGGATCGGTTGAAGAGCTTCGTCTCCAGCGGCGGCTATGCCATGGGCATCTGCAACGGCTTTCAGATCCTCACCCAGCTCGATCTGCTGCCCAAAGGCAGCCTCATCCACAACACCAGCGGCCGTTTCATGTGCCAGTGGGTGGGATTGAAAAAGACCAGCGCCAAGCCCAGCCCCTATCTCTCCAAGCTTCCTGAGCAGTTCGAACTGCCCATCGCCCATGCCGAAGGCCGTCTCGTCACGGAAGGCGATGATGCCGTGAAGTATGTGAAGTCCGGCCACGCCGCGCTGCTTTACTCGACCAACGTCAACGGCTCCACCCAGGGTATTGCCGGTCTTCAAGACGACACCGGCCGCGTCTTTGGCCTCATGCCGCATCCCGAGCGCTTCCTCTTCCGTGGCCAGCACTACGATCCCGATTGGAAGGGTGATGCCGATCACGGCTGGGGTTATTATATGTTCAAGTCGGTGGCCGAGGCGATGGCTTGAGAGAGGGGCGCTGAGGAATCATTTTAAAGCACCACGATGTCGAGGAGGCGCAGTTCATTCACAGGGCCATCTGCCCAGTAAGTGAAGAGAAAATCATCGAGTTGGAGGTTCTCCAGCGTTCGGCCTGTGCTGTCGCGGGTTTGGTAGTCGCCGAGGCGGGAGGGATGATCGGCTAGTTGATGGATCAGCTTGATGAGGCGCTGCTGGCGCTTTCGGGATTGAGAACCGAGTAGCTCCCATGCCTTGGCTGACAACACCGGCTCGTAAGGCGTGAGCGGCATCTCAAGCAGCGGCTAGTTTGCGTGGTAGGCGAAATTTCTTCCCGGCATCCATCTCTGCCATGCGCCGGGTCATCTCTTTTTGCCAAACTGGGGACTGCTGCCTCAAACGGTGAAGAAACGCTGTGATCTCCTGCCGCTCTTTTTCAGAGATGCGGGAGAGCTGTTGTTTAAGTTGCAGCATGGCGATCGTGCTCATGGATCAAGTTTGCGCGTGGTATCCTGCTTTGCAAGCAACCCGTCGTTGGACGAAGTCTTCCTCGCTCATTGGAAAAAAGTGGTTACCCTCGCGGTGCTTCCACCGTGCGCACGACGGCATTGAGCATGTCATCCACGGTTTGACCGGTGATGGCGATCTCTGGAGAAAGCTGCACGCGATGGCGGAGGACGGGCAGGACGGCGCGTTTCACATCGCCGGGGGTGATGTAGCCGCGGCCTTCGAGGAGGGCATAGGATTTGGCGACGCGGACGAGGCTGATGGCTCCACGCGTGCCGGCGCCGAGGCTGATGGCGCTGTGCTGCCGCGTGGCGCGGACGATATTCACGGCGTAATCGACCACCGGTTCCACAGCCTGCACGGCGGCGGCTTCTGCCTGAGCGGCAAGGATATCCTCCGGCGTGCAGACGGTGGTCACGGCACCGGCGGAAAGGCCGCTGCCGCCTGCTTTGGAGGCCACGGCTTTGACGATCCAGGCCTCGTGCTGGCTCTCGGGGTAGTCGATGAGCACCTTGAGCAGGAAACGGTCGAGCTGGGCCTCCGGCAGGGGGTAGGTGCCTTCTTGCTCGATGGGGTTTTGCGTGGCGAAAGTCATGAAAGGCGGCTGCAAAGCGTGGCTTTCGCCGTCGATGGTGACTTGGGCTTCCTGCATGACTTCGAGCAGGGCGGATTGCGTCTTGGCCGGGGCACGGTTGATCTCATCGGCGAGGAGGAGATTGGCGAAGACCGGGCCGCGACGCACGCGGAAGGTCTGGCTGCTGAGATCGAAGAGCGTGTGACCGGTGACATCGGAGGGCATCAAATCCGGCGTGAACTGGATGCGGCGGAAGTTCCCACTAAAAGTGTGGGCCAAAGCGAGCACGAGATGCGTTTTGCCGAGGCCGGGCTTGCCTTCGAGCAGCACATGACCTCCGGCCAGCAAGGCGGCGAGCACTTGATGCACGACCTCATCTTGTCCCACAAAGACCTGACCCACCGCCTGGCGGATGGCGTGCATGGTGGACGTGCTCGTGGGCACCACGGGCGGCGCATAGCTGGCTGGTGGCGGCACATAAACAGGCTGCGCAGGAGGCGGCTCGTAGCTTTGCACGGGCGGCGTATAGCTCGGCGCGGGGGGCGTGTAAGGCGGCGGAGGTGGGAAGGCGGGATCGTTCATCGGAGTGGAGTGCTGGAGTGTTGGAGAAATGGAGGGCTCAAAGCAGGCGGCGCATGGTTTGCAGATCTCGCATGAGGGGAATGA
>JBEIGR010000554.1:0-3960 GCA_040381795.1 Verrucomicrobiaceae bacterium
CGGAGCGAGCTTCAGCGTCTTCACATCGAGCGTGAACTTGCCCGCAGCGGCCTTTGCCGGGATGTCGGCCTCTGGAGCCTTCGCGGCGTCGATCAAACCGAGTGCCTTGAGCTTGATCGCATCGGTGAATTCGGCGTGACGCGTCACTTTGAGCACGATCTCCAGTTTGCCATCCGCAGGCACTTCGAGGAGGTCCGCTTTTTCGGTCACGATCAGCGCAGGCGTGCTCAAACTGCTCACGCCGATGGCTGGAGGGCCACTTTGACGAGTTAGCAGCACCTCACGCGTCGCGTCCTTGGCCTCAAAGCACACATACGCCGATTCTGGCAGGCTGCTGACGAGGCCCGCGCCCGTCGGAGCGTCCGCCGCCGCTTGAAACGCGATGTAGCCGAGCGACTGCCCTTTGCCGATGAAGCCGCCGAGGCTCGTCACGCCTGCCGGAAGCTTGTCTGCCTCCAACTCGATGGCCTCGCTGAACGTATTCCGATTCTGCACCGCTACTTCCAGCGCGTGGATGCCGCCACGCAGCACACTCGCGAATCCCATCTCGCCCGTCTTCGCGTTCGCCGCCTTGGGAAGCAGCGTATTCATCGCAATCAGCCGCTCTTCGGCCTTTTCGGCCACGCGCAGCTCAAAAGGCAGCGGCGTGGCGAAGTTGTCATTCAAGGTGATGCGAAACGTGCCATCTGCCTTGGCCTCGAAGGCATACAGCGGGTCGCGATTCTCCACTTTGACCAGCCCCGGAGCCGGAGTCACCACCGCTGCATCCGCCACCTCCGACTGCGCGGTCGTGCTGCCGTCTGCTTTGAGGTTCTCGATCACCAGATGCGGGTCCGTCGCATGCCCGAGCTGATGCGAAAGCACCTGAATGACGAAACGCTGCCCTGTTTTGAATGCCAGATCGTAGCTGTGAATGCCCTGAAAGGCACCTTTCACCGTTTCACCGATGGAGATCGGCCGGAACGATCCGATCTGACCGATAGGACTGATCGTGGCGGCTTCTGCGCTTAGCAGCACCCGGAATCCGTAGTCATCACCCACGCGGTGCATCAGCTCATGCAGCCGCAGCCGATAGCTGCCATCCGCAGGAGCCGTGAACCTCATCGCGCCCTTCTTCAAGCGGGCCAGTTCACGCCCTTGCAGGTCCGTCACGGCTCCGAGCAGCTCGGTGCGCGTATCAAATCGAGGCCCGTCAAAGCTCGCGCTGATCGTCTGGCCTTTCTTCGCCTCAAACGTGAACCACTGCGGCGTCGTGGCCTTGAACGCGCCTTGAATTGCCTCACCGACCTTCACCGGATGCGCCTTGTCCGGCTTCGCGTTCGTGCCGGGGCTTTCGACGTTCGTGTGGTTGCTCACCTGAAACACCCGCGGGTTGCTCACGCCATATCGACCGACAAAACGCAGGTCATGCAGTCCCGGCTTCAAATCCGCCGGCAGCGCCAACGCCGCCTTCGTCACCGAAGAGATCGGGATGGAGCGATCCCCGATCAAAACGGCCTTCGGCCCATCCAGATCCGTTCCTCGCAGCGTCAGCTCCACACTCGCCCCCGGTGCTCCACCGAGAGGTGTGATGCCTGTGAGCACCGGAGAAGGAAAGGTGGCTTGGGAGAATGCTGGAGCAGCGAAAGTCAGCAGAATGGCAAACTGAACAGGGAGAATGGAAAATGGTGAATGGCTTCGAGTCATGTCGCGGTAGTTCATTTTGCAGTTTTTAGTTCCTCCATTTCATGAATGCGGACGAGGGCGTCCGCTCTCCGCGTGAGATGGCGATCAATGATTGAACAAAAACTCCTTCGTGTTCAGCAGGGCCCAGAGGACATCCTCGAAGGCCTCCTTCTTGCCTTTGAAGGCGGCGTCGCCGGTTTTGCCGGTGGTTTTTTTGTCGAGGTGACCGCGGGCGAATTTCACTTCGTTGGCATTCGGGTCGCGGCTGAGGGCGATGTGGTAGAGGTCGGTGATTTTGTCGTCATCGGGACGGGTGTCTTTGGTGAGCATGTCAGCGCGGCCGTTGCCACGAGCGAGTTGGGTCTGGATGTCGGCGGCATTCAGAAGATGCAGGCTTTGCGCGAGGCTGGCCTCCTGCGTGCGTTCGCATTCGCAGGCGCTGGATGAATCGGGGCGGCCGAAGACGCTGAGGAAGTAGGTGCTTTGGTTGTAGCTGTTGTCCGGCAGGGCCACGGCGCGGGTGCCGGGGGCTTGACCGGCGAAGTTGCTCTCCACATCGAGCAGCGTGTTCACGGCGTCGTAGAGCACCTCGGCGTTGAGGCGTTTCGGGTAGTAGCGGCTAAAATTTTGGCGGTCCTTTGCGTTGTGCGCATTCGGCACGGCGCTGAGTTGGTAAGTCGTGCTCGTGGTGATGGTACGGATGAGTTTTTTCATGTCGTAACCGCTTTTCATGAAGTCGGTGGCGAGGGCGCTGAGCAGCTCGGGATTCACGGGCGGGTTTGTTTCCCGCATGTCGTCCTCCGGCTCGACGAGGCCACGATTGAAGAAATGCTTCCAGTAACGATTCACCAGCGTGTGAGCGAAGAAGGGATTGTCCTTGGCGCTCATCCATTCGGCGAGGGAGTGACGCGGGTCCTGCTCGGGTCTGAGCTTCAAAGCGCTGCCGCCGAGGCTGGTGGGCATCACGGGCTGTTTCGTGCGGATGTTCACGGTCTGCGCGGTGCCGCGTTTGTTGTAGATCATCTCCTCGCCGGTGAAGGTGCCGGGCTTGCGGGCCACATTGGCGAAGAAGGCGGCGAAGCCATAGTAGTCCTGCTGGCTCCACTTCTCGAAGGGGTGGTGATGGCACTGCGCACACTGCATGCGGGTGCCGAGGAAGAGCTGCGCCACGTCCTCCATCTGCTGCTTCTGCTCTTTGACCTGGCGATACCAGGCCACGGCCGGGCTGTGGTCGATGTCGCCCGCGGCGGCGACGACTTCACGCACGAAGCGGTCATAAGGTTTGTTGTCCGCGATGCTGTCGCGAATCCACTGCCAGAACAAATAGGTGCCGCGTGCATAAACGGGCTGCGTGCGCTGATTGCGAAGCAGTGAACTCCACTTGTTGGCGAAGAACTCCGCGTAGTCCGGGCTGTCGAGCAGGCGATCGACGAGCGCCGTGCGCTTCTTGGCGTCCTTTGATGCCATGAAGTCCTTCATCTCGGCGGCGGTCGGCAGGCGGCCCGCGATGTCGAGCGTGACACGACGGATGAAAGTGCCCTCATCGGCGATTTCGGAGGGCGGGATGCCGATGGTCTTCAGTTTGGCGAAGACGAGATCGTCCACGAAGTTGCTCACGGGCGGCAAAGTGGCCACCGGAGCACCCAGCGGCACCGTGGCGCGGAAAGTGGAGACTTTACCCTGATAGCGCACCATCACGGCGACATCGCCGGGTAGGTCAAAGAGGGTCACGAGGCCGGTTTCGTTCGTTTCGGCCATCGCTTTCTCGTTCGCTTCATAAAGCGCCCGCTTCGTCACATCGCGGGTGGAGCCGTCGGTGTAATGCGCGGTCACTTTGAGCTGCTGGGCACCTTTGAGCGGCATGGTGAGCATCGGCGGCTCCACGCGGATGCTGGCCATCTTGGGGTCGCTATCCTTGCCATAGGGCATGCCCTCGCGGATCCAGCGCACGAGATCGGCGTAGTCCTCGGAGTTCGGATCGAGCTTCTTCCCACCTCCATGCGGGAGCTGCGCGGTGCCTTTGGTCAAAAGCAGGCTCTGCTGCGGCGATCCCGGAAAGACACGGCGTCCGCGTGCTTCTTTGACAATGTGCTCATAGTCCTCCTGCGGCTCAAAACCGAGCAGCGAGAGCTTGAAGCCATTCTGGCCGCCCGCCTTGCCATGACAACCGCCGCTGTTGCAGCCGCCTTTGGTGAGGATGGGCACGATGTCGTTCGCGAAGTTCAGCGGGCGGGGTGCATCCGCCGCGAAAGCAGGCGCGGCAGCGAGGAGGATGAGGGGACGGAGGTTCATGTC
>JBEIGR010000555.1:0-3946 GCA_040381795.1 Verrucomicrobiaceae bacterium
AACCCACGAGAGACTTGGAATTGAAGAGCAGCCAGAGGATGGCGAAGAGGTTTGCTACGCCGGTGCTTTCCTCTTATTCGAGATCAGCCTCCAGTGCTACGGCATCAGTCTCTGCCGCTTCTTCGGTCTCTTCGTTGTCAGCCTCCTCGGGATCGAAGAGGTGAGGGTTCTTCTTTTGCAACTCGCCGATCTCTACCTGGAACTGCCCTTCGTAGAGAGCGGCACGTTGTTCGTCCTCCTTCTGCGTTTGCTTCTCGCGGGCGAGGCGTTTGGCCTTCTCCTCTGCTGTCTCTTGGGCGTATTCCGACTCCTCGGCCTCGGCCACTTCCTCCTCGCTTGTGCGATACTCGGCCATGCTGACCTCATAGTTGACGAAATTGGCCGCGATGATGCAAAGCATGCCGGTGAGGGCGGCAAGCACGCCGAAGCGACGGTCGATGCCTTTGCCACCCATGCGGATGATCCAGCCGACGCCAAAACCGAGCGCCGCCGTGGCCGGCAGCCAGAGTTTCCAGGTGAGGCGGTAGAGGTACATGTAGCCAAAGCATCCCACCGCCAGCGCCACGAGGGCGGCGACGATGGCGAGCTGGAAATTCTGCTCGGTTTTGAGCTCCTGCATGCGGCGCTGAGTGCGGTTGAGGCTGTCTCGCATGAGTTTTTCAGCCCGTTTTTTCTGCTTCGCCGCTTCGCTGTAGCCATTCATGTCTTCGTCATCATCCGGGACTTCGAGCCGGCCAGGGAGGCGGCAACCCGTGCGCGGCAGCGCCATGGTGGCGGCGAGTTGCGGTGGCGAAATGGCACCCACGGGCAGCGGAGGCTGCATCGTCATCGCGGGCAAGGGCGGTGGGCTGGATGCCACCGGGGCTGGAGGGGCGGCCAGCGCCTCGTTTCGATACACCAGGCGCAGACCGCCTGCCGTGATGACATCTCCGTCCATCAGCATGGCGGAGGGCACCGGCTGTTCGTTCACGAAAACGGGGAACTCAGCTCGCAAAGAGACGACTTGATGGCCTCTGCCGGGCATCGGCCGTAGTTCATAGTGATGAGGGGCCAGGCCGAGATCAGCCCGAATGGGCACATGCGCCTGCGGATCGCTGCCCACCACGACCGCATCAGCGGCGAGGGGCATCGAGTGACCGGTTTCAGCGACCAAAAAGGCAGACATCTCTCAATTTATAGTAATTACAAAGAGTTGGCAAGCATGGGGAGACGCTGCTTCCCCCTTCCGGCACCTTTGTTGCTGACAAATCGCTGCCTCTGTCATAGGCCTCGCCCCGCCATGAGTACACGACGCGCCCCCCACTCCGGCCTCCTCCATCTTCTCCTCACCCTGTTCATCCTGATGCTAGCTGGCGTTCAGGCTCAAAACATCATCGTCGAGGACTGGGAAAACGAGCAGGAGGCGCTGAAGAAGCACGGCATCGCCTTCCAAGCCGGTTACACCGGTTCTTTCATGAGCCACCTGCAAGGAGGCTTCCGCGAAGGCACCAACTGGCAGGGACTGGTCGATCTCAGCATGCTGGTGGATCTCGACAAGGTCATCGGCTGGAAGGGCGCGGCGTTTCATGCCGAGGTCATCTGGGTGCAGGGCCGCAGCGCCTCCTCCATGGCCTACGTCGGCAACATGAACGAGGTCAGCAACATCCAAGGCATGGCTAACACCGTGCGCCCCTTCCACGTCTGGCTGCAGCAGCAGCTCTGGGGTGACAAGGTGCGCTTGAACGCTGGTTGGCTCACCCTCGACACCGATTTCATGGTCTCCAACGCCGCCAGTCTCTTCATCAATTCCGCCTACGGCCCCATTCAAACTTGGAACATGAATTTCAATGCGCCGGTGTATCCGCTCTCGTCGCTCGGCTTCTTCGCCGAATGGCAGGTGAACGACCAGTATGAGCTGCAGGCCGGCGTTTACGACGGGAACTTCGGCGGCGAGAAAGGCAACCGCCGCAGCGCCAACACCCGCCTCGGCACCGATGACGGCGCGGCGATCCTGTTGGAACTCGCCCGCACCCATCACCTCGGCGGTCTCGCCGGCACGGCCAAAATCGGCGGCGGTTGGAACACCGGCTTTAGCACGGTCAACAGCACCGGCCTCCTCGCTCATGGCAACGGCCACTTCTACGCCATGCTCGATCAAACGCTCGTGCCGGGCATCGGCAAGGACGCGGCAGACCGGCTCACCTTCTTCGCCCGCGCCGGGCGTGCCATTCATCCGGGTCGTAGCATGGTCGATCTCACGCTGGAGGGCGGCTTCGTGGGTCGTGGCTTGCGCGAGAATGACCAATGGGGCGTCGCCATGACGTGGTCGCGTGTGAGCAATAGCTTTGTGCAGGCCACCCTTGCCGGCGGCGGTGCCACCAGCAGTTCCGAGACCGCCATCGAGCTCACCTACAAAGCCCAGCTCACGCCTTGGATGGCTTTGCAGCCCACCTTGCAGCGCATCTACAATCCTCAGAACGGCACGCCGAATGCCACCGTGCTCGGCATGGTGCTCATGCTGAACTTTTAAATCCTCATCCGCATGGCCCTCAAAGCGATCATCCACAAAGCCGCCGTCTCCTTCTCCGATCTCGACCGCAACGTCTATCAGGATCACAACCTCACCATCGCCCGCCATCCTTCGGAAACCGAGGAGCGCATGATGATCCGCCTCCTCGCCTGGGTGCTCAATAAACCCGAGACCAACGACCTCGGCACGCTCGAATTCGGCAAGGACATGTTTGAGCCGGAGGAACCTGCGCTGCTGCAAAACGACCTCACCGGCCTCCGCATGCATGAGATCGACCTCGGCCAGCCAGAGGAAAAACGCCTCGTGCGGGCTTGCGGACGCTCGAAGCAAGTCACCGTTTATACGTTCAGCAGCAGCAGCACCGCTTGGTGGGCCTCCGTGGCTCAAAAGCTCTCCAAAGTGCGGAACCTCACCGTTTGGCAATTCGATCCCGCGCAGGTCAAAAGCCTCGCTTTGCTCGTCGATAAGGCCATGGACCTCCAAATCACCCTTCAAGAAGGCTTCCTCACCGTCGATGGCGGCGGCAAATCGGCTGAGCTCACGCCGGTGAAGCTCGCGGGCGGGTAGAAGCGGGTTTGACAGGTGATGCAGAGGCGGGCAAAATTCGATGCATGATCTCTTCCCCCATATCACTCATTCAGCAGGCGCTGTTGCCTTTCGGGGAGGCCTTTACCGAGCACACGGCCACAACCCTGCTCGGCCTGCGGGCGGATGAACGCACGCAGAGCCGGGTGGAGGAACTGGCAGAAAAATCACGCGAGGGGCAGATCACGCCGGAGGAGCTGGCGGAGTACAAAACCTACGCCGATGTGGTTTCAGTCATCTCCCTGCTCCAGGCGAAAGCACGACTTTTTCTGCGCCAGCAAGGCCATTCCTGATGGACGCTTACCTTCGGGCGCTGGTGAGAGAACGAGCAGGAGACCGCTGCGAGTATTGTCGTCTCCGCCAGCGAGACGAGCCCTTGCTCCGCTTCCAAGTGGATCACATCACTGCCTTGCAGCACCGCGGAAGTGACGACCTTTCCAATCTGGCTCTGATCTGCACGCGGTGTAACTGGCAGAAGGGACCGAACATCGCAGGCATTGACCCGGATACCAATCTGATGACTCGCCTCTTCCACCCTCGCCAAGATACCTGGGACGATCATTTCTGGTTGGAAGGCCCAATGATTCTCGGCAAGACCGCCATTGGCCGCACGACGATCTGGGTTCTGACGATGAACCGTGACGACCGCATCGAACTGCGCTCCGCGCTGCTGGAACTCGGCGGGGAGCTTTGAGCATCCCGTTCCTTGCCGTGAGCCGCGTCACGGCCTAGCTTTCCCGCCCCCTTTATGACCCACGCCGTCCTCAGCCTCCTCAAAGAAAGCCGTCATCCCATGCGCATCGACCTCATAGGGGTCGCTGGATCAGGCATGAGCGGGCTGGCGCTGCTGCT
>JBEIGR010000556.1:0-3933 GCA_040381795.1 Verrucomicrobiaceae bacterium
GAGTTCATCAATCTGCGGTTGATGCCGTTCGCCGCTTGGAATGTCGATTGCCGAATGTCGATTGCTGATTGTTGAAGTTTAGGACCTCTCCGCCAACAAATCCGGTCTCACCTGCCGCGTGCGTTCCAAAGCCTGCTCGTGTCGCCACGCGGCGATTTTGGCGTGGTTGCCCCCGAGGAGAATGTCGGGGACTTTGAGGCCGGCGTATTCGGCGGGCTTGGTGTATTGCGGCGCTTCGAGGAGGCCGCTTTCACCGAAGCTCTCCTCCACGGCGCTCATCTCATCGCCAAGCACACCGGGCAGCAGACGCACGATGGCATCCATCACGACGACTGCGGCGATGGCTCCGTTGGTGAGCACGTAGTCGCCGAGACTGATTTCCTCATCCACCCAGTGATCGATCACCCGCTGGTCGATGCCTTCATAGTGGCCGGAGATGAAAATGAGATGCTCTTCCGCCGAGAGGCGGTGTGCCGTGGCCTGCGTGAAGGGTTTGCCAGCCGGCGACATCAGGATCACGCGTGCCTGCGGGCGATCCAACTGCTCCAGCATGGCCCACATCGGCTCCGGGCGAATGACCATGCCCTGACCGCCACCGTAGGGCGTGTCATCCACATGACGGTGCTTGCCGAGACCATGCTGACGCAAATCATGCACCTGCAGTTCCAGCGCCCCTTTTTCCTGGGCACGGCCCATGATGCTCGCGCCCATGGGTACGGTCACGATCTCGGGAAACAGGGTTACAACATCCACTCTCATGCGGCTTTTATCGCCCGGCTGAATCAGCGAGGCAACTCCCGCCATTCGCCAGTGGCAAAATCGAGCCATTCGAGGCCGGTGAACTGCTTTTTGTAATCGTAGGCACTCGGCTCCTGCGTGGCGTAGCCGGGATAGAGGAACTCAAAACCGCTCTCGCGGGCAAATTGAAGCTCCAGCAGCATCGTGAAGGTGCCCAGGCTGCGCCGTGCTGCCTCCGGCTCAAACACTGCATACACGCTGGAGACCGCTTTTTGTCCCACATCGAGGAAACTGGCTGCGAGGAGCTTTTCACCCTCAAAAACACGCAGCATGCGGCAGTCACACGGACCGGACTCTGGAGCCTCTCCGAGGAAGTTTTCGAGCGTTTCGGGGATGTTTTCTCGGAAGCGGGCCTTGTGACGCTGAAACATGGCTCGCAGATCATCGTCGAGTTTTGTGGACTCCATCTGCCATCGTAAATCCGCGTTTCGAGCCAGCACGCGGCGCTGGCTTTTCGTCGGCTGCCATCTTTTCAAATCGATGCGCAGCGGGGTGATGTGGTGGGGCTCGCCATCGGCGGTGTGATGAAGGCTGTAGCGAAAGAACAAGCGGCCAAAATGCCTCCAACCGGCGGCCCACAGCAAGTCCATGACTTCCGCAGGCACGGCATCGCATATGAATCCATCATCGAGGTCAACTGTCACAGCCTTCGCTCATAGCCGCGTGGTGTGATGTCTCAATCAGACATTGTGGAAGAGCGGTGCGGATTTCCGCTGAGATTGCCGACCGCCCATGTAAATGAGCCGCATGCCTGAGCTACCACCGCCCCTACCAGCCGCCACCGCCGAAGAGCCGCCCCTGATCGTGCGTGGCAGCCGTGCAGGCACCGTGCTGGCCTCCGCCGCCATTTTGCTCACGGTGGTGCTCGTGCTGTGGTTCACTCCGCGATGGAAGAAGGAGCTGAGGGGCGCAGCGGCGGGACCGAATGTGCTGCTCGAAATGCTCGGGCGGTATGTGGCCGGCTGTCAGGTCTTCTTTAAAAGCACGGGGGCGTGGAATGCCGAAACGGAGGCACAGCTCCTGGAAAGCTGTCGCGAAGGCGTCCGGACCGATGCGGATAAACTACGCCTCGAGATGCTCCGTGGCTGGCTGGATGACCGGTCGCCAAATCCGAGTGAAACCTTTCCAGGTCTCGAACCCGATGTGGAAATCCTGCGGCGACTCGCCGGCCAGCATGAGATCGCGGAAGACGACTGGAAGCCCTTCGAGAAAAAGTATGGCTGGTTTGCGAGGGCGGCCAAAGCCTTGTCTCACGAAAAAGGCCATGCGCTTCGGCAGCAGGTGAAACTGGACGCCATGCGCACGATGCTGTTTTTTGGCATCGGCATCATGGGAGGGTTCGCGGCCTTCATCGCTGGCGTCGTGATCCTGATCCTCCTGCTCACTCGCTGGCGTGCTTCGAAGCGGAATGGCACCGCGCCGCCACTGCGCCTCACGCTCGAGCAGGAGGTGCCAGAAGTCGGCGGCACGCTCATCGAGGCCTTTGCCATTTACATGATCACTTTGGTCATCCTGCCGACGCTCATCCATCTGGCCTTTCCGGCGCTGAATTCATACCTGACCTACGCCTTGATCGCTCCCATCGTGCTCTTCGCCGTGTGGTGGCCGAGGCTGCGTGGCGTGCCTGCCCAGCGATGGAAGCAAGTGATGGGGCTGCATACTGGAGTGGGACTCTGGCGAGAGATCGGCGCGGGACTCCTCGCTTGGATCGCCTGCCTTCCCATCGTGGCGTTGGGACTTTGGCTCACGACGCTGCTCATCCGCCTCAGCGGTGCCGAGATGCCCGTGCATCCCATCGTCAACGAATTCGCCGCAGGTGGAGCCTCACGCTATCTGCCCCTGCTGCTCGCCGTGCTGTGGGCCCCCGTGACGGAGGAGCTCGCCTTTCGCGGCATGCTCTTTCCTGGCCTTTCCGCCCGTCTGCGCTGGATTCCTGGCGTGGTGCTGAGCAGCTTCATCTTCGCGGTCATTCATCCACAGGGTTGGTTCGGCGTGCCGATGCTCATGATCATCGCCGGCATGCTCGCTTTTGTCCGTCAATGGCGCGGCAGCCTGCTGGGCGGCATGGCGGCGCATGCGCTGAACAACGGCCTCGTCACGCTTTTTGTGCTGCTGGCTTTTTGAAGCCGAAACGATCTCACGCGGAGAAGCTCTCGCCGCAGGAGCAGGTGACGACGGCGTTGGGGTTTTTGACCTTGAAGCCGCCTTGCTGGAGATCGTCGCTGTAGTCGAGTTCGGAGCCAGAAACGAAGAGGGCACTCTTCGGATCGATCACCACACGCACCTCGGCACTGGTGACCATGATGTCGCGGTTCGCGGGGCCATCGACGAGGTCCATCTTGTATTGCAGGCCGGAGCAGCCGCCGCCGACCACGGCAATGCGCAGGGCACCATGCTCTTCCCTGCCCTGCTTTTTGAGCAGGCCGAGGAGGCGGTTCGAGGCTCCGGGGAGGATTTTGATGAGCTTTTCGTTGCCGATCTTGAAGCTGACGGGCGTGGCGGACATGGGGCATGAGTGGCAGCCTCCGGCGTGGGATTCAAGGTCTTCCATGCGAAGGCGGAAAAAGAGGTCGCAAATGCCCCGGCATTCGCCAAGAAGACCTCTCACATGTCCTCAAGCAGCCCTTTTCGCATCGGAGTCGCCGGAGTCGGCGCCATTGGCAAGAATCACGCCCGCCTCATGGCGGATATCGCCGCACGCAGCGGCGGCGCGGTGCAATTCACGGCGGTCTATGATGCAGATCCCGCCCGGGCGGCCGAATTTGCGGCGCAATACGGCACCCACGCGGCCAGCGACATCGCGGATTTCGCGGAGCGGGTGGATGCAGCCAGTGTGGCGGTGCCCACCGTATATCATCGCAAGGTGGCCGAACCGCTGATGGAGCGCGGCATCCATGTGATGGTGGAAAAGCCGATCAGCGAATCCTACGCCGAAGCGCAGGCCTTGATCGAGCTGGCGAAGGCCAAGAGCGTGATCCTGCAGGTGGGACACATCGAGCGCTTCAATCCCGTGCTGCTCCAGCTTGAGCAGCGGATGGACAACCCACGCTTCATTGAGGCGCATCGTCTCTCACCCTTCCCGAACCGCAGCATCGACATCGGCGTGGTTTTGGACCTCATGATCCACGACATCGA
>JBEIGR010000557.1:0-3915 GCA_040381795.1 Verrucomicrobiaceae bacterium
CACCCCCGCGGCTGGGTCCTGTTGTCGTCCATCCGTCTGTAATTTCGGGGGGGGGCCGGAGCCTCTAACGCGCGGCTGCCCTGGCGCCCTCCTGTCGGGGCCCGCGAGTCTTCACCTGCTGATGTTGGAGAATCTGCTCCGACAACATGGTTACGGCTAAGAGATGTTACGGACCAGCAATCAAGGACATAGGAAATGCTTTATCTCTGCCATCCTCAGTACTTTGAATCTCACCCCTCCTCCCACGCTTTCGCTCTCGCGAGGGCTCGCTGCCAGGTGGCGGTTTTGGCGGTGCGGAGGGTGGGTTTGAGTTTGGGGGTGAATTTTTGATCGGCTTTCCAGTGCTTGGCGATGTCGGCCTGGTTTTTCCAGAAGCCGGTGGCGAGACCGGCGAGGCAGGCGGCACCGAGGGCGGTGGTTTCGTTGACCTTCGGTCGCACGACCGGCACGCCGAGGAGATCGGCCTGCATCTGCATGAGGAGGTTGTTGAGCGAGGCACCGCCATCGACGCGGAGTTCTTTGAGTTTGATGCCGGAATCGGCCTGCATGGCGTGGAGGATGTCGGCCACCTGAAGGGCGATGGATTCGAGGGCGGCACGGGCGATGTGCGCGCGAGTGGTGCCGCGGGTGATGCCGACGAGGGTGCCGCGGGCATAGGCATCCCAATGCGGGGCTCCGAGTCCGGCGAAGGCGGGCACGAGATAGACGCCGCCGGTGTCTGGCACGCTGGCGGCGAGTTTTTCCACCTCGGCAGAGCTTTGGATGATGCCGAGGCCATCCCGCAGCCACTGCACGACAGCTCCGGCGATGAAGACGCTGCCTTCGAGCGCATACTCCATCTTGCCGCCGATGCGCCAGGCGATGGTGGTGAGGAGTTTGTTCTTCGAGGTGATGGGCTTGGTGCCGGTGTTCATGAGCATGAAGCAACCGGTGCCGTAGGTGTTCTTCACCATGCCGGGCTGCACGCAGACCTGGCCGAAGAGCGCGGCCTGCTGATCGCCGGCGATGCCGGTGATGGGAATGGAGCCGCCGAGAAGCGTGGTGTGGCCAAAGAAGCCGCTGGAGTCACGCACCTCAGGCAGCATGGAGGCAGGCACGCCGAAGAGGCTGAGGAGTTTTTCATCCCAGCGACCTTGGCGGATGTCGTAAAGCATGGTGCGGGAGGCATTCGAGACATCGGTGGCATGCACCTGGCCGGCAGTGAGGTTCCAGAGCAGCCAGCTATCGATGGTGCCAAAGGCGAGGCGGCCCTTCGCGGCGAGTTGTTTGGCCCCTTTGACGTTTTGCAGGATCCACTGGACCTTCGTGGCGGAGAAGTAGGCATCGACGACGAGGCCGGTTTTTTGGGTGATGAGGCGGTCGAGTTTCTTTTTGCGCAAGGCATCGCACATCGGCGCGGTGCGGCGGTCCTGCCAGACGATGGCATTGCCCACGGGCCAGCCGGTTTCGCGATCCCAGACGACGGTGGTCTCACGTTGATTGGTGATGCCGATGGTGGCGACATCGGCGGCGGTGGCCTTCGCCTTCACGAGCACTTCGCGAGCCGTGGCGAGCTGGGTGTCCCAGATGGCCTGCGGATCATGCTCCACCCAGCCGGGCTTTGGAAAAATCTGCGGAAACTCCTTCTGCGCGACGGCGACGACTTTGCCGTCGTGGTCAAAGAGGATGCTGCGTGAGCTGGTGGTGCCCTGATCGAGGGCGAGGACGTATTTCATGGCGATGCGGTGGTTTTAGCGGAAGACGGCGTGTGCCGTCAATGCCTGCCGCACCTCCGTCGATCACTTCTCCTCCAGCGCAGAAGGCGCGGAGGGTTCGGGTGGCTGATCGCCAGCACGGACGGCGGTCACGAGGCGTTTGATGCCGGCCTGGGCGAGCTCGCTGGGCGGATGCATGCGCTTGGCCTTGAGATACCAGGCGAGGGCGGAGCCGGTTTGCTTCTTCTCCTCATGCTGGCGACCACGGTCGATGGCGGTGACGAATTCGCTGGCCTGAATGCCGAGATCGGCGCGGAGCTTGCTGAGAGCATTGTCATCGGGGAAGAGCTTCGCTTCCTTTTCCACCTTCTCCCAAGCGGCGGCGGGGCTGGTGGCGGCGATCTCTTTGGCACCCCCGATGACCATTTCTAGACGTGTCATATCCTTCATTACCTTCTCAAATAGTTCTTTGCGTTTCGGATCGCTTTCGACGGCAACAGCAAATTGCACCTGCTGCTGAAAAATAGAACGGTAGTTTTTCTGGCTGATCAGACGGTCGAATTCCATGACCCCCTGGGCTTTGAAGTCGGTGCTTTGCATCACCTGCTCGCTCAGCTGGGTCAGCCGTGGATTGGTGGGCCAGATGTTGCCTGCTGCAGTCATCTCGGCATCCACCGTTTTGTTGTCACGCACGCCAAGGGCCGACGTGGCATTGTTCACATGAATGTTGCTCATGGTCTTGGCCGTGGTGATGATCGCGAGCGGCTTGGCATACTCGAAGTCATCCGAGAGGCCGCGTAGTTCGCCCACGGTCGTTTCTGCACTCGCGTAGTCCTTCATTTCGAGGAAACCCAGGAGCCGATTCTTCTTCCTTACGAAATCTAGAATCTTCTCCTTCTCCGTCCGCGGCAAGCGACGCACGCGGGGGAGATACTCTCCAAAGACAAAGGCCTCCAGAAGGCGGCTGCTGGCGCTATCGATATCTCTTCTCGCCACCAAATGCTCGAAGGAAACGAGGGACTCATCCACGCTCCTGATGGCCTCGAGCGAAAGGCCGTCGATCATGGAAACGGTGGGAGGCACGCCAAAGCTAGCGGAGAGCATCTTTTGCACGTCGCTGTCTTTGTCGAGCTGGAGGATGCTATCGCCGTCCTTAAAGAGGTTCGGATAAAAGCGGCAGGCGATCACGGCATGCTCAAAACGGCGTTTTAGGAACAACTGAATCATGAGGCTCTGAAACTGGATCTTGCTGGAGATCTCGGAGAGGCCGGTGGCGGCTTCGTTGAGTTTTTTGCGTGCCTCGATCTCGGCAATGCCTTTGATGTAACCACTGGTGCGACCGAAGGTGGCCCCATCCGCCTGCGCCTTGGCATCCGCCTTGGCCTGCGCACCCTTTTCAGAGGAGGCTACCTTGGCAGACTTGGTGTTTTCGTTGCTCATCTGCGCATTCCACTCGAGCTGCCGACGGCGCTCATCCATAGCGACGTTGGCCGATTTCAAATTCACCTGTTTGCGCTGAGCAAGCCACACATCCCAAATAGCCGTGGCGATGGAGTTGCAAAGGCCTCCATCGACCGGATAGGTCGCTGCCTCCGGCAGGAGGGCGAAGGCTTTCATGGGATCTGGTGCCGGCTTGTTTGTTGGAGCCAGCAACTGAATGATCTGGGCCATGATGTCACGATAGGCCTGATCCTGAGCAGAGACGGCCTCCGGGGTGGTGAGATACGTTTCAAAGCGAGAACGTACGAATCGGGTATTGGTGAAATTCGTGATCTTGCCGTTGAAGATGATGTTTTCGCTCTCCGCATCCACCATCGGCATGTTCGTGAGGCCGGTCTGCGTGTCCGTCTGGCGATCAGCGGCGCTGCCGGGTACGACGTTGTAGTTGTTGTTCGAGGTCGTCGTCGTGGGTGCGGCGGGCTGCATGGCACCCGCTGGGGCGGGGCCGGGAAGCACCTGGGCTTGAGTCAAAGCCAGCGGGCAGGCAGCAGCGAGGGCGAGGAGGCGGAACGCGGGTTTCATGACGGTCAAGGGTTAGACTTTGAGGAGTTCGAGTACTTCGAGGACGCCGTTTTCTTGGACACGGACTTTGAAGGTGTAGCGCTGGCCACGCTGGATGTTGGCCCCTTCGTAGTCAGGCGGCACCCACACGGGCAAAAAGGTATTTCCACTGCCATCGCTCACCTGGACGCTGAAGAGTCGCCCATCCGCCTGCCGCCAA
>JBEIGR010000558.1:0-3914 GCA_040381795.1 Verrucomicrobiaceae bacterium
GAAGTGGCAAACGCGGCGGCCTTCATCGCGAATTCACCGGGCTGTCACGCGGCACATCTTGCTTTCACACAGGCTCCGGGCTTGATTCGCGCCCCAATGTCCAGCCAAGCCCGATCCACCGGCATCGTCTCCATCGCCATCCTGTGCAGCCGCATCCTCGGACTCGTGCGTGACCAGGTGCTCGGCGGCGTGTTTGGCATGAAATTCGCCGGCATCTTCACGATGGCCTTCCGCACGCCGAACATGCTGCGGGACCTGTTTGCAGAAGGAGCGCTCTCGACGGCCTTTGTGACCACGTTTTCGAAGAAGATCAAAATCGAGGGGGATGAGGCGGCGTGGGCTTTGGGGCGCAAAATGATGTCTCTCTCGCTCTGCTTCATGACGATGGTGGCGGCGGCGGGCACTGCTTTGGCCCCGCTGATCTTCCCGCTGCTCACGCTGGGGTGGAAGGATGAAAGCAGCGTGGCGCTCGGCGTGTGGCTGGCGCAGATCATGTATCCCTTCATCACCATCGTGTCCCTCACGGCGCTGGTGATGGGCATGCTGAATGCCAAAAAAGTCTTCTTCGTCCCGGCGGTGGCTTCCGCGTTCTTTAATCTCGGCTGCATCATCGGTGGTTACGCCTGCGCCTGGATCATCGACCCGCCATTTCGCAGCGGGGTGATCACCGAAAAGAGCCTCGCAGGCTTCGCGGTGGGCACGCTGATCGGCGGGCTGATGCAGCTCGCGGTGCAACTGCCCTCGTTGAAGCGCGTCGGCTTCCGTTTTGGCATCGACTTCGGCTGGAAGGACAGCGGCGTGAAGGAGGTGCTGCATCTGATGTGGCCCTCCCTCGTCGCGGCGAGCGGCACGCAGGTGAATGTGTTTCTCAATTCGATCTTCGCGTCCTTCACGCCCGGCCAGGAGGCCGCGGCAGGCTGGCTGGGCTATGCGCAGCGCCTTCAGCAACTCCCGCTCGGTTTGTTTGGTGTCGCCGTGGCCACGGTCACCCTGCCGATGCTCTCGCGCCTCGCCACCGAAGGCATCACGCCGGCCTTTCGCGGCGCTTTGGCGAAAGGTCTGCGCCTCGTGCTCTTCCTCACGCTGCCCTGCGCCGCCGGCCTGGCCTTGCTCTCGCATGAGATCATCTCCGTCATCTTTGAGCACGGTCGCGTGAAAGCCTACGACGTGGCGCAAACCGCCGCACCACTCCAGGCCTTCGCCTTTGGTCTCGTCTTCTACGCCGCCATCAAGGTGCTTCAGCCATCCTTCTACACCATCGGCAAGCGCTTCATCCCGATGTACACCTCGCTCGCCGTAATCGCCTTCACCGCCGGGGCGAATGCCTTCACCGTCTTCGTTTTGAAATGGGATCACACCGCGCTCGCCTGGGGCACAGCGGTCGGATTGGCGCTGAATTTCTCCGTGCTCTACCTCGCCATGCGGAAATTCGCTCAGGGCCTCGAAACCACCTCGCTGCTGACCTCGCTGGGCCGTATCGGCCTCGCCTCCGCGGCGATGGGCGGGCTTTGCCTCGCGTCGAAGTTCACGCTGATGGCGGATTGGACGCATTTGAGCACCCTCGCCCGCTGCGGCACGCTCGGCGTCACCATCGCCGCCGGTGCGGTGGTTTATTTTGCCCTCACCAAGATGCTCAAGGTCGAAGAGTCCGGCGAGTTCCTCTCGATCTTGAGCCGCCGCTTCGGCAAACGTTGATCTCGCATGCAAACCCAGCGTCTCTGGCTCCAAGTCATCGCCTTTCTCGCCCTCGTCTGGGCGGGCGTCGGTGCTGTGATGTGGGTCACGGAAGATTACGTCTTCACGCCCGAGAAGACGCTCGCCTTGATGAACGAAGCCCCATGGCTCGAAGACGAGCGCCTCGGCCACGAGCAGCGCATGCAGCACCTCGACCAGGTGATCACCTCCGTCGTGAAACTCGACTTCACTCAGCGTGCCCGCATGCGCGAGGATGGTGAGGAGACCATCGAGCGCTTTATGAAATCCCTCAGCGACGAGGAAAGGGGCGAGTACATCAGCCGCGTGGTCGAGGAGCACTTCAACGCGGTGATGAAAGGCATCGACAAACTCCCCGCCGAGGACCGCCGCCGCATCGTGGGCACCATTCACCGCGACATGAAGAAACGCGCCGCGAAGAACCCGGAGATGCAGATGCTCATGGACATGGACCCAGCCGGCTTTGAGAAGAACTTCACCCAGGACATGGGCCTCTTCTTCAAAGAAGCTCCCCTCAGCGCCAAGCTGGAGATGGCCCCGATGCTCGAAGCCTTCCATGCCCGCATGCAGGGGCTGCGGAGGTAAAAGGAAGCATCACCCCACCTCCAGCTCCACCGGGCAGTGATCGCTGCCGTGGATGTCATCGCGGATGAGGCATTGCTTCAAAGCGGGGCGCAGCTTCTCGGAGGCCAGCCAGTAGTCGAGACGCCATCCGATGTTTTTGGCGCGGGCATCCGGCGTGCGCTGCGTCCACCAGGTGTAGCGGCCGGGATTCGGATCAAACTGGCGAAACACATCGAGAAAGCCCGCTTCGAGGTGGCGGGTGAGGCTGGCACGTTCCTCATCGCTGAAGCCGGGATTCATGCGGTTCGATTTGGGATTGGCGAGGTCGATCTCCTGATGAGCGCAGTTCAGATCTCCGCAGGCTATGACGGGCTTTTTCTGTTCCAGCTTCTTCAAATGGGCGCGGTAAGCATCGTCCCAGGAAAGGCGGTAGCTCAGGCGGGCCAACTCGGCCTGCGAATTGGGCGTGTACACATTCACCACATAGAAATCAGGATACTCCACGGTAATGAGACGACCCTCGCGATCGTGCTCGCCCATGCCCAGGCCGAGCGAGTGGGAGAGCACGGGCAGGCGGCTGAGGATGAGCGTGCCGGAATAGCCCTTCTTCTCCGCACTGTTCCAGACGGCGTGGTAGCCCTCGAACCAGCTCAGATCGACCTGCTCCTGCTGAGCCTTCGTCTCCTGAAGGCAGATCACATCGGCATCACCGCCGGTCAGGTATTCACGAAGGCCTTTGTTGAGGGAGGCACGGATGCCGTTGACGTTCCAGGAGGTGAGTTTCATGCGGCCGCCAGAAGTACACGGCAATGTGCTTGCCGCAATAGCCGCCCGGCCCATCATGGCGGCCCTCCATGAAATTCCCGACGCTCCTCACGCTCTCCGCCGCGCTCGCTTTGACCTCCTGTGACAAACCACAAGAAGTCGCCAGGGAAGCCCCCAAGCCCGTCGAGGCCCCCAAAGTCGAAAAGAAGGCCGAAGCCATCGTGGAGCCGGTCGGCCAGCACACCGATGAAATCTTCAAAAAAGCCGCCAATCCCGTCGATGTGGGCGCTTTCGGCAGTGATCAACCGGTCGAGCGGGCCGACCTACCGAAGCGCGGTGTGATCGTCTTTGGCAAGCAGGAGGCGGAGCACGATCCCCGCGAGCACTGGGAGCAGTGGAATTGGAAAAGCTTCAAAGCGAAGCGCTGGGGCCGCTATCAGGTGCGCCTGACCTACACCATGCCCTTTGCCAGCACGCAGACGCAGTTCCGCTTCGGTCAGCAGGCGCTCAAAAACACGCTCCAAGCTGCCCCCGAGCCCACGAAGCACTACCTCGGCGAAATCTATGTCGATCAGCCCGGCGACTATGCTTTCGCCTTGTTTGCACCCGCTAGCGCCGCCGAGAAAAAGATCGAAATCCACGAACTGGCCCTCATTCCCGCCCCCGAAGGTCCCATGAGCGTGCAGGCCGCCGATGGCAGCATCACGCTGGAAGCCAAAACCGCCACCACCTGGTCTGAGGCCATGCGCTACGAGCCCAAGCCCGAGAAGAATTGCCTCGGCTTCTGGACCAGCGAAGACGATTTCGCCGAGTGGGAATTCGAGGTGGCAAAGCCCGGTAAATTCAACGTGAGCGTGTTTTACGGCTGCGGC
>JBEIGR010000559.1:0-3899 GCA_040381795.1 Verrucomicrobiaceae bacterium
CAGCAGGTGAGGCATCGTCCCGAAGCGATGGTGAAGTTACTCAGGCCATGGGGGTGCTCGTCGAAAATGCCCCGGTGGCCATGGCGATGTTTGATAAAGGCATGCGCTACCTGCTGGCGAACCGGCAATGGGTGCGTGAGTTCGGCCTACAGCAGGTCCAGCCACTCGTGGGCCGCAGCCAGTATGAGATTTTCCCAAACCTCCACCCCGGCTGGCGGCAGGTGTATGATCGTGCCTTGCAAGGTCACATCGTGCGCAGTGAGCATGATGCCGATGGCAGCAGCACCGTCTATCGATGGGAAGTGCGCCCTTGGCGCCGCATCAGCGATGCTACCGTGGGCGGGCTGATGGTGACTTGCGAAAAGTTCACCTCCGGACTCGCTCGCCAGGAGGTAGTTTCAGAAAAGCCAGCCGAGGAAGGCGAAGGCACTGCCGCGATCCTTCCGGACCCCTTCGACTGCAATCTCGCGATGCTTTTGCTGGATGAAAAAGGCACCATTCAGCGGGTGAATGCCAGCGCCGCTCGTCTGGCCCTAGAAAAAGGCATCGTGGAGGGCAAAACCGCGCTTTGGGAAGTCTTCGCTGCTCCGGCAGGACTCGCCAGCCTACGAGATCAGTGGAATGAAAACCTTCCACATGTCATTCAGGCCCCTGAAAGCTCCGTCCGGCCCCTGCACAGCCTTCAGCCGGACGAGGCCGAGCCGGCGCGATGGCTGCTCACCGCTCTTCGACGTGGCAAATCATCCCAAGAAGGCTGCCCTTGCCTGCTCGCCGTTTTAGTTCCTTCGGAGCTGATCCCGACTGCGATGGCCGCCCCGGCGCCGCCAGCGCCTGCGGCGATTTTTTATCCACCCGCACCCGAGGTCGCAGCACCACCAGCTCAGGTGATCCCGCCGGAGACAATTCAAAAACTCGAAAACGAGCTCTCTCGTGCCAAGCAGGAACTCCGCACCATGATGGAAGCCGAGAAAGGCTTCGTGAAGCGTGAAGCGAGACTGCGAGGCTTCCTCGAAAGCATCCCATGTGGCATCTTCGTGCTCGATGAGCGTGGCACCACCATCTATCAAAACGAGCGCCTCGCGAAGCTCCTTGGCCGCGCCATCGACAAAGAGGCTGGTATCGAAGCCTGGCTCGTTCACGGCTGCCCCACCACAGAGCATCGCGAGCATGTGACATTGGCCTGGCGTGAAAGCGTCTGGCGCAGGCAGCTCACCCGCACCGTCTCGCTCGCCACAGCGGATGGTTTGCTCAAAGAGATCGAGTTTCAGCCCGTGGCCCTTTCCACCGGCGGCATGCTCGTGAGCATCCAGGACGTCACCGAAAACTGCCGCCACGAGGAGCAGATGCGCAGCATGGAGGCCAAAATGCGCACGATGCTCCAGAGCAATCCCATCGCCATCGTGCTCACGGATAAATCCGGCGTCATCTTCGAGGTCAATACCCAGGCCGAGCAGCTCCTCGGCCAGCCCAAGGCCGAACTACGCCGCTATCCTCTCGATGCTTGGCTTGATCCAGACAGCGCCACGGCGCGGCGTGATGCCCTCCGGGTGCTTCGGAGTAGCAGCTCGCAGCCCGAAGCCATCGGCGTGCGTATCAAACGCACCGATGGCACTTTCAGCGAAGCCGTTTTGAATCTCGCCATCGTCCCAGATGCCCAAGGAGAGCCGCACTGCACCATTCACTTCTTCATGCCCGCCGTGGAGGAGCCGCTGATCGAGCCAGCGCCCCTCGAAAACCGCATCGAGCCTGCGCCGCCGCCCGCGCCACCACCTGTTCCCGTCACCGAGACCATCATCAGTGAGCTGCTCGCCACGGATGCCAATAGCCGTATCACCGCATGGTCGCCGCAGGCCCAGGAGATTTTCGATTTCGATGCCGCCACCGCCGTTGGACGCCCGCTGCATCTGCTCTTCCGCCCATCGGACGCCACCGGCTTCTTCGCCGAGCTAGCGCAGCAAAGCCTCACACCCGAGATCTTTTTCGATCATTCCTTCTTCGGTGCCCAGGGGCGCGGCAGCATGGGCATCAGCGTTCAGGCCCGCGAGGAAGGCGGCTACAGCCTTCACATCCGCCGCGAGATCACCGTCACACCTGAAGCATTGCCTTCGGTCGAAAGCCTCATCGAGAACGAGACCACCACCGAGTCATCGGAAGCCGCTCCTGCCGTCAGGGCCAATCGGATGAATGGCACCAAGGCCTTCCAAGTCGTCTCTCCCTCCATCGATCGTTGGCCCGTCGTCAATCTGGAACGCGAGCGCCTCATGCTCAGCGAGACGCATCATCGCATCAAAAATCATCTCCAGATCATCTCCAGCCTGCTCAACATGCAGATCAATGGCGTGAGCGATCAGCACGCCCGCGATGCCCTCCGCTCCAGTCAAAACCGCGTCCGCGCCATCGCCGCCCTTCACCAGCATCTCTATCAGCTCGCCCTTGGAGGTGGTGGCACCTTCAGTGACTTCACCCGCGAGCTCATGCAGCACCTGCGTGAATGCTACGAGGTACCAGCCGAGCAGATCGCCACCGGCCTCGCCATTCAGGATGGCAGTATTGATCCCGAGTGGCTCATGCCGCTCGCTCTCGCTCTCAATGAGGCACTCTCCAATAGCTTCGAGCATGCCTTCCCTCATGGGCGCCAAGGCAGCATCACCGCCACCCTCCGCTACACTGGCGATAATGGCGAACTCATCATCCGCGATGATGGCGTCGGCCTTCCGTCCGAATTTCATCCGGGCGAAAGCCCTGGACTCGGTCTGAAGATTCTCGCGGTCTTTGCTGAGCAAATGCGCGGCCAGCTCTTCGTTCAGGGCACCCCTGATCAAGGCACGGAAATCAAACTCCGCTTCCCCACCGGATCAGCCGCGCCCAGCTCGCACGCCAACTGAGGTGACAGGAACGGCCATTAAGTCTCCATCAACGCCTCCAGCCGCTTCACGCTGACGGGCTGTGACGTTCCCAGCTCCTGAGCGAAGACTTGGACGCGGTATTCTTCAAAGAGCCAACGGAAGGTCTCGTGGTTGGCTTGGGGGACTTCTTGGGGCCAGTTCGCGAAGTCGGTGATGAGGAGCTGCTTGTCGGTGTCCTTGGCGGGGTTGTTCATCCAGCGTTCGTTGCGGACTTGGATGGCTTTCAGGAAACGCGGAAGATGCTGGAGCTGCTCATGTGGGGTCTTTAAAAGCAGATCGGGCGGAACGAGGCGCTGGAGATCGGCTTCGAGGCCGGGATAGCGTTTCGGCAGGGCGAGGAGTTTGCTGCGTTGATCGAGAACCTGGGCGTGGAGCGTGCGTGTGCGATGGACGACGCCAGGAAGATCACGGCGGAAAGTTTCGGCGAGTTGCTGGAAGCGTTTTTCAGTGAGCGGGAAGAGCGGCGTGAGGCGCAGCAGGTGCGCAAGGATGTGCTCGTGGGCTTGATTGCCAAGGCTGTTGGTCGCTGGCGTGGCTTGGAGCTGGCCGATGGCTCCGAAGTGACTGGCAGATGAGGTCTTGGCAGGTGCGAAGGTTCGTAGCTCTTTGCCGAGCCACGCGATGTCTTTGGCCAAAAAGTTCTCCGCGAGCTTCCGCACGGCGGCGGGAGTTGTTTTGAATGCTTCGGCCTTCGTTTTGAAAAGACGCACATCGACCTCGCCATCGCGTAAAACGAGGGCGGGATAGCCGAAGACCTGGGCGTGGCCAATTTGCTCGACGAGGATGCTTTCGGGTAGGTCGCCGAAGCTCCAGCTTTGCAGGGCGAAACGCTCAAACTTCGGTAAAAGACGATCCCAGGCATCGGTGCGGCGGTGGGCCTCTTTTTCGACCTCGGCGTGCAGCGTGCTCAGATCGCGACTGGAGGCGACGACGGTGTTTTTCTTGGTGTCGTGAAGCTCGATGCGCGGCTGCAAATGCGCGGGAATGCTGCCC
>JBEIGR010000560.1:0-3898 GCA_040381795.1 Verrucomicrobiaceae bacterium
GTGAAACACCTCCGCGCCACCTCAGTGCCCATTCGTGTCATCGGTCGCGGCTCGAATCTGCTCGTCAAAGATGGCGGCATTCGCGGTGCGGTCATACATCCCGCCAAAGGCGAATTCGAAGACGTGAAAGCCGAAGGCATGCGCCTCATCGTGGGCGTCGGTGCTCGCTTGAAGAAGATCGCCAGCTCCGCCCGCAATGCGGGAATTGGCGGCTTCGAATGGATGGAAGGCGTTCCCGGCAATCTCGGCGGTGCTTTGCGCATGAATGCCGGAGCCATGGGCGCGGAGATGTTCGACCACGTCGTCAGCGTGCGCTTCATCGCCGCCGATGGCAGCATTCAGGAAAAACCGCTCGCCGAGATCCAGCATCACTACCGCAGCGTGCCCGAGTTTGAAGATCACTACATCGTCGGAGCCGTTTTGGAGGGCAAACCGGCGCCGAAGGATCAAATCGACGCCGGTTTGGAAGCCAGCCGCGTGAAGCGCCGCACCTCCCAGCCCATCGGAGCCAGCGCCGGCTGCATTTTCAAAAATCCCGAACTCTGCGGTGCTGGCAAACTCGTCGATGACCTCGGCCTCAAAGGCACCCGCGTCGGCAAAGCCGTCGTTTCACCCATCCACGGCAATTTCATCGTCAACGAAGGCGGAGCCACCGCTCGCGAAGTGCTCGATCTCATCGCGAAGATCAAAGAAAAGGCCCAGGAAGAACGCGGCGTGCAGCTCGAACTCGAAGTGAAGGCCATCGGCGAAGATCAGCCGCTGCCGCTTTAAGGATCAAGCAGCGTCATCGGCCCGACAAAGCTTCATCACGCTTCGATCTTGCCCAAAACGGCTCGTTACGCTTCGATGGCCGTTCATGAGTGAAAATTCCAATTCTCCCGGCCGCTACGCGTGGACCGTCGTCGCGCTGCTCTTTCCCGTGGCGCTGCTGAACTACCTCGACCGGCAGATGATTGCTTCGATGAAGGTCAGCGTCATGCAGGACATCACCAGCATCGGTAGCGAAACGAATTGGGGTTACATGCTCGGGCAGTTCAAATGGGTGTACGCCTTCTTCAGCCCCATCGGCGGCTACATCGCGGATCGATTCAGCCGCAAATACACCATCACCGGCAGCCTCGTCGTGTGGTCTGCCATCACCTGGTACACTGGGCAGGTGGGTAGCTATCAAGAGCTGCTCTGGACACGCACGGCGATGGGCGTGAGCGAGGCTTTTTATATCCCTGCGGCACTCGCGATGATCGCGGATTACCACACGGGCGGCACTCGCTCGCGGGCGGTGGGCGTGCATCAGACAGGCATCTACTGCGGCGTGATGATTGGTGGCTTCGCGGGCTTTGTGAATGAGTGGCCGGACTTTGGATGGCGGGGAGCTTTTGATTACACTGGCCTCGCTGGCATTCTGTATGCCGTGCCGCTCTTGTTCCTGCTGAGAGATGCGCCGCGTGCGACGAGCACGGCCGACACAAGGCCCTCGGTGTTCACCGCCGGGCGTGAGTTGCTCACGAATGCCTCCTTCATCCTGCTCGTGTTGTATTTCACGCTGCCTGCGGTGGCCGCCTGGGTGGTGCGGGACTGGATGCCGGCGATCCTGCAAAAGGAATTCAACATCAGCCAAGGCATTGCAGGCATGTCTGCCTCCATCTACTGGCAGGCCGCAGCCATCGGTTCGGCGATGCTTGGCGGTTGGTTGGCGGATCGTCGCATGAAAACAAGCCAACGCGGACGCATCCAAGTGAGTGCGCTCGGCATGATCCTCATCATCCCAGCGCTCTTCGGCGTGGGCAATGCGCCCGCGATGCACTCCTTCGGGCTGGCGATTGCCTCGCTCATCCTCTTTGGCATCGGCTGGGGCTTCTTTGACATCAACAACATGCCCATCCTCTCACAGATTGCTCGCCCACATCTCCGCGCCACGGGCTACGGCATCATGAACTTCGTCAGCATGTTCAGCGGCGGTCTCGCCGATTGGGGATTTGGCAAGATGAACGACCTCAAGGTGCCGCTCAATGTGAGTTTCGGCGTCTTTGCCAGTCTGTGCATCGTCTCGGTCTTCATCGTGCTGATGATCAAACCGAAGGAGCAGGCTTGATGGGCTTGTTGTTCATCTCCGCCGCGTTCGAACTCCCCACCAGATGATCCAGGCAAGCGCGGCCAGCGATATCACAATCCAGGCCCACTGAATGGTCAGGCTCACGATGGCGTTACGGCCATCCAGAGGTGTGGCTGGAGGTGGTGGAGCGGCAGCTTTTTGCAGATCAGCGAGACACAGCGAGGGTAGCTGCATCAGCCAGATTAGAACAGTTTTTCTCATGATATCGGCTTAGCTCATAGCTGGGGTGCCGGTGAGTTTGTGAGTAAACTCTCCAACTTGGCGAGCAACACCGCGTTCTTGTCAAAGCTCATAAACCGGGTGCAGCCCAGATGCAGCGCCGAGGCCACATGCATGATGTCGTAGGTGCGAAAGCCGTGTCTGGCTGTGTGGCGGTCGGAAAGCGTGTTGAAGGTCTGCTGAAGCCTGGGAAACGGGATCGCTGCTCTTTGCAGAAGCACGTTCTCCTCCAAATCTTCCTCGAAGCGGGCGATGGCGGCCCAGGCGGCTTCTTGCGTGGTTCGCCGTGCGCTGCCGGTTCGGGACTCATAAACCATGCGTTGGATGGCGTTTCGCACTTCCAAGCATAACAGGTCGGTAATCGGAAAGGGAACCTCGTTTTGTTCCATGAAGAGGAGGTTCGTCGCCACGCCGTCGTCAACATCCAGGTAGTGTCTCACCAGCAGATTGGTGTCGAGGTAAGTGGTCATAGCTCGCCGGCGATGATTTTATTGAACCTCTCTTCCTCCTGTTCTGTCATCGGTGCGGAACGGTTGCCCAGTTCGCGGAGTTTCTGGCAGTGGGCCTCATGTCGTGCGCGGAGTTCCGCGAGCGTCGGCTTGTCCGCAGCCTTCTTTTTGAACTCAAAGGTCTCGCCTGCTTGCGTCCGTAATTCCGCGCTGCCGAAGCGTTGCACGGCTTCGATCACCTTGGCCCAGTCGGAGCCAAGTTCAGGCAGAGGAAAGGAAACAGAACTCATGATGTCCAAAGCTGCCTCCCAGACTCGGAGAGTCAAGCGCCACAAACCCAGGCATGTCTCCTGGCTATCTCGTCAGCGCATACACCTTCACATCCACGCCGGGGGAGCCGATGAGGTGATCCGGCGGGCGGTTGGGGTTCTCGAAACCGGCTTGGAGGAGGGGATTGACGTCCCAGGCGTCGAGTTCGACCTCGGCCAAAGGATAGGGCGTGTGATGCACCTGACCGCAGCGGAGGCCACGGGGCGTTTGAGAGAGCAGGAGGTAACGCTCGGCGAGGAAGAACTCGAGCGTGCAGGGTTCAGCGAGGCGTGTCTGCGCATTCAGCCGGTAGCGAAAACGAGAAGGGGATTCGCCTCGACGCTGGCAATGGTAGTCGATCCAGCCATCGGACTGCGGCGCGGACATTTGAGCATGCTGGTAGGGTAGATGAAAAAACGTCCGCGCGGTCCAAACGGCGAGCGGTTGATCGCAATCGAGCGAGTAAAACCACACACCGTGACGGCCCTGCGCATCGCGGACGTAGGTGCGGACATTCAGTTCGAGAAAATCACTGATGCCCGGCACCGGTGGGCAAAAACGCGGGCGGATGCCGCGCATGTAAAAGGGCACGATGGCCAGCCAGGCATCTCCTTGGAAGGTATCGACGGTCAAACCGGCAGGGAGCGTGCGCTGGATGATCTCCGGGTCCCAGCGCCAGTGCAGGAAGGCCAGGTTTCTCCAGCTTTGGTACATCACATGCGAGCTCATGGGATGCGAATCTCCAGCCATTGCGCCTCATGGCTGCGTGTGATGATGCGGCGGGCGGTTTCGGACATTGAGGAAGGGA
>JBEIGR010000561.1:0-3881 GCA_040381795.1 Verrucomicrobiaceae bacterium
ACCAGCCGTTCCCGCGAAGTAATCTTCACTCCGCCCCTCTTCCCACTCGATATGGATTCCACTTCTAACTCCCCGGACCTCGCCGCCGACAACCAGCGCCGTGCCGCCATCGACAAATCGGTGCGTGGGCCCGTGCTGTTCCTGTTCCTCAACGGCGCCTTCTGGCTGATGCTCTCCACCCTTCTCGGCGTGCTCTCCGCCGCGAAGCTCTTCGCCCCCACCTTCCTCGGCGACTGCGAATTCATCACCTACGGCCGCCTTCAGCCCGTGCACATCAATGCCCTCGTCTATGGTTGGGGCATCCAGGTGGCGCTTGGCATCATGCTTTGGATCATGGCCCGCCGTAGCGGCCAGGAACTCCGCAGCGGCAAAGGCCGGATGCTCGCCGCGGGCGTATTCTGGAACATCACCATCAC
This sequence comes from Verrucomicrobiaceae bacterium, assembly GCA_040381795.1. Lineage (GTDB taxonomy): Bacteria > Verrucomicrobiota > Verrucomicrobiia > Verrucomicrobiales > Verrucomicrobiaceae > Prosthecobacter. The sequence continues at coordinate 417 of JBEIGR010000561.1, forward strand.
CGTCGGCCTGCTTTCCATTCTCATGGGTAAAAGCACCTCGATGGAGTGGCTCGAAATGCCTAAATTCGTTTGGCCGGTGCTCTTGCTTTGCTTCCTCACCTACGCCTGGCCCATCGCCCGCATGTTTGGCCGTGCCATCCGCCCGGAAGGTTTCATGGTCAGCACCTGGTACATCTTGGCCGCGTGCTTCTGGTTCCCTTGGATCTTTATCACCGCCAATGTGGCCCTGCATTGCCTCCCTGGTCTCGGTGCTTTGGGTGCCGGCATCAATGCTTGGTATGTTCACAGCTTGATCTTGCTCTTCTTCGTTCCCGTCGGCGTCGGCGCGGCTTACTACTTCATCCCCAAGATCACTGGCCAGCCCATCGCCAGCCAGCAGCTCGCCAGCTTCGGCTTCTGGGCACTTGCCCTTCTCGGCGGCTGGACCGGCATGCAGAAGTTCATGGGCGGCCCGCTTCCCGCGTGGATGGTCGCCGTCGGCTCCGCCGTCGGTGTGATCCTGCTGGTGCCGTTTGGCCTCGTCGGCCTGAACCATCATCTCACCACGCTCGGCAAGCATGATGCCGTCAGCTACAGCCCCACCCTGCGCTTCATCTTTTTCGGATCCCTTTTCTTGCCCGTTACCGGCATCATCTTGGCGCTCACCAGTGCCTTTTGGACGGGAGCATCCATGCAGTTCACCCAGGCTTGGTATGCCTTCCAGACCGTCAGCGTGTATGGCTTCTTCAGCATGTGCGCCTTCGGGGCGATCTATTACATCACACCACGCCTCGCTGGCTGTGAATGGCTCAGCGTCCGCCTCATTCGCAATCACTTCTGGTTCTCCGTCTATGGCGTGAGCACCATCGTCATCATGAGCCTCGTCGCCGGTTGGCAGCAGGGTGCTGATTTGAACAATCCGGAGCACTGGAACCAGGACTTCATGAATCACGTCATCAATTCCCGCCCCTACGTCATGGCCCGTGCCATCGCCTGGGCGCTCATCAGCTTCTCAAATATCTTCTTCCTTCTCCACCTCATGCTTATGGTCGCAGGCCTTGGCCGCCGCAGCAATGCGCCGACGCTCCTCCACCGCGATCACGGTCATGATGACACGCACACCTCTGCTCAAGCCTCCCACGCATGATGAACTTCCGCTCCTTCATCCTCGGTCTCGCCGCCGCGTTCGCCCTTCCCTGGCTCCTGCTCATCGTCCTTCCGGCGATCCAGTATCAGAGCCTCACCCGTGTCGCCTATGACAAGGACAAGGATGGCGTCGAAGGCTTCTACCCGCCAGCCGTCGTCAATGGCCAGGGCCAGCTCATCTACATCCAGGAAGGCTGCAACCAATGCCACACCCAGATGATCCGTCCCGTTCAGCTCGGCCTTGATGGCTGGATCAAAGGCTGGGGCCAAGATCAGGAAAGCCGCCCTGCCACCGCCATCCGCAGCAACACCCTCCGCGACTACCTCGGCGAAAAATTCGCTCCACTCGGCGTCCAGCGTATCGGCCCGGACCTCACCAACTACGGCTGGCGTGCCCCCGCCGCCTCCGTGCTTCACAAGAAGCTCTACGCGCCCCATTCCCTCCACGATTGGAGCACGATGCCCGCCTACAAGCATCTGTACAATCTCCAAAAAATCCAGGGTCCGGCCTCTGAGCGTGCTTTGAAGCTCACCGGTAAGTTTGCCCCTCCTGTTGGCTACGAAGTCGTCCCCACGGCTGAGGCTGACCGCTTGGTCGAGTACCTGCTTTCCCTCAAAAAAGACTTCCCCGTCCCCGGACAGTCCGCCGTCGCCGCCGCTCCTGCCGCCGCGAAGAAGTGAGTTTCATCCTTTAGCTTTCATCTTTTCAGCCTTTCCATGAGCGCCCCCGCCCATCCCGATTCCACCGACCTCGACCGCATTCACGCCGCTGTGAAGCGTGAAAAGGCCGACCAAGCTCCTTCCAATGCCCCCGCACCCATGTGGGCCATCTTCCTGCTGATGCTCGTCTCGATCATCGCGGGCGGTCAGCTCGGCGGAAATACCGGCAGCCTCAGCTTCAATACCAGCAATCCCTTCCCTCCTGCCACGCCCGCCGATGACGTGCGCCCCGGCGGCAGCGGCGCTGGAGATGCGCTCGATCCTTTCGCCCTCGCCATGAAAAAAGGTTCCAGTGGTTACGCCGTCTGCGGTGGCTGCCATCAAGGCAATGGCAATGGCATTCCCGGCCAGTTCCCACCGCTCGCCGGTTCAGAGTGGGTCAATGGCGGCACCGAGCGTCTCATCCGCGTGACTCAGCATGGTCTCGTCGGTGCCATCACCGTCAAAGGCCAGGGATACAACACCCCCGGCGGCATGATGGCCTTCGGCGCGGCCATGTCCGCTCAAGATCTCGCCAATGTGCTGACCTACGTTCGCAATACTTGGGGCAACGAAGGCACCATGATCACCAAGGAGATGGTCGAAAAAGTCCGCTCCGAAGAAAAACGCGCCACTCAGTGGACCGAAGCGGACCTGAAGCCCTTTGCTGACAAAAACGTCGCTGGAGACATCCCTGCTGGCCCAGGTGTCACCGCCGCTCCGGCTGCCAAAAAGTAATTCACGAACCCCAAGATGACCCGTCGTGTGACACAAGACTCTTCCCGCCAGGCGCTACTGACCGCCTTGGGAGTCGTTTTGTGCCTCGCCAGCACCAGCTGCGGTAAAATCGCCGACGGTGGTTCTCAGCTTCCACAGGCTCCTTTGGCTCCTGCCGTCGAAGTCGCTGAAAAACCCAGCATCGAAGGCAAAATCACCCTCGCGGGCATTGACGCGGCTTCGCTGCGCAAAGCCGTCGATGTCGGCGGAAACCCGTTTTGCTCCGGACATGGCGAAATCATCGATTCGACCTGGAAAGTCGCTGCCCATGGTGGTCTCGCCAATGTCGTCGTCACGGTCGAAGGCAGCCCGCGTGCTTCCAACGTGCCCGTTGAGGCCCCGCTCGTCGATCAGACCCATTGCGAGTTCGTTCCTCACACTCTCGCGGTGCAGCCCGGTCAGGCCGTCCGCTTTCACAACAGCGATCTCACCTTCCACAACATCCGCATCGCCCGTCATCAACTTGGCAGCAGCCACGAAGGAGAGAACCTCGCGAACCTCGCCCAGGCTTCGCAAGGCGATGCCAACACCGAAATCTTCTCCGTCCCCGGCATCTACCGTCTGGAGTGTGACGTACACCGCTGGATGAAAGCTTGGATCTATGTTCACGATGGCATCCACAGCGCCGTTTCCGCTGCGGATGGCACTTACCACATGGATCGTGCCCTTGCCGATGGCACTTACACGGTGAAAGCGTGGCATCCCCAGTTCGCCGAGCCGCTTTCGCAAAAAGTCACCGTCACCAATGGCACCGCCAAGGCCGATTTCGCCTTTGCCTACGACAAAGACTTTCAACTCTGAATCCCTGACTCTTTAAGACCAAAACCATGAGCGCCGCCACCACCCACGACCACGCCCACGATC
>JBEIGR010000562.1:0-3866 GCA_040381795.1 Verrucomicrobiaceae bacterium
CAGCCTAGGCCGGAGATGCCAGAGCCGATGATGGCGAGACGGGGGAGAGACATTCCAATGATTAACGCCTCCGCCACCAGTTTGGATTCACTTCCCAAACAGCCAAAGTGCCAGCACCAGCGTCCATCCGATGTTAAACACCTGCCCCCCGAGGAAGGCCAGCGCCGGACGACCGCCGCCCAGCTTGAAGAGCTCACCGAGCTTCGTTTCGAGGCCGATGCAGACGAAGGCGGCGGCGAACCACACATCACGGAAGTTTTTGATCGGGTCTTTGGCGGCTTTCAGCGCATCCGCTGGCACCCAGTAGGAAAACAGGACCGATGCCAGGATGAAGCCGATCACAAATTTCGGGAATCGCTCCCAAATCACCGCCGGGGACACTCGTTTACCCGAAGATGCTCCGCCGCGCATGGACCACCAAACGGACAAAACAAACGCGGCCACACCGATGAGCACGTTTTGCGCGGATTTGACGATGGTGCCGATGTCGATGGCCTTTTCACCTAACTTTTCGGCCACCGACTTAGTGGCGGCGGTCACGGACGCAGTGGTATCAAGCGTGCCGCCAAGCCATGCACCGCCGACTTCCGCCGAAAGGCCCAGCGCGTTCACCGCCCAAGGCATCAGAATGATCATCGGCATCGCACAGACGAGCACGAGCGAGGTCACATAGGAGAGCTTCTTTTTGTCACCCTGGATCGCACCACAGGCCGCAATGGCGGCGGACACACCACAGATCGAAACCGCCGTGGAGAGCATCACGGCGAACTCATCGTCCACCTTAAGTTTCCGCGCGATGAAGTAGCACGCATACCAGACCACCGGTATAACGAGCGCCGCCTGGATCATGCCGGGAACCCCCGCTTTCATGATTTCCGGCAGCGCGATGGTGGCTCCATGGATGACGATGCCGACTTTGATCAAAAACTCAGCTCGCGCGGCATCTCGCAGCCAGCCGGGCATTGGTAGCAGATGGCTCCACAATAGGCCCAGTCCGAGCGCAAAGACGACATATTCGATTCCATAGTCCTTCATCGGTTTCCAAGCAGCGATTTGCTGAGCTCCCCAGGCGAGCGCCAGCACGATCGCCGCTCCCAAAAGCACCCGAGGCCCGAAAAACAACGCCACTAGGCCCGCCAACGTGCCCATCATCATCCAGATCGAAGGTGCCCAGCCGGCTGCCAAAGCTGCCAAAATGGGCAAACCAGCGATCACAGCCAGCCAATCCTCGTTTTTCCAAAAAGAGTCGGTGTTGGGGGCGGAAGGAGCAGCGGCGGGATTCGGGGAGTCGGACATGAGCGGACCTAAACGAACTTTACGCTCCCGCTTTTCCATTCTTCGCCATCGCGATCACGGTATCCATCACGTTGCCGCATTCCACGGTCATGGCTGGTTCGTGGTCGAGCAGGCGCACCTGCCGGGCCAGCTCCATCGGGTCCAGCTTCCCAGCTTGGATAAGGGCGACGAGCGTGTTGATATCCTTCATGCCGCGGTCTGCCGCCCGACGGCCAAAACGCTTGTCGATGCGTGAACTGGCCGTGGCGATGACCTTCGACACCGCCATATCCATCGGATGCAGCGCGAAGACATTTTCAAAGCCCGGCATCGGCACCAACCGCTCCCGCCAGCCAGTGGGAAAGCCCTCCGCCATGCGCAGGTCCACGAAGTCGCCGTAGTAGCCGTGGGTGGTGTGATAAATCTGCTCTTTTCCCAATTCAGCTAGCAGGGCCGTTCGCGAAGCCACGTCGTCAGGATCGAGGAAAAAGTCCGCATCGATCGTGGTCTCCACTCCAATCCTTTCAGGTGCATCATCTGGGAACGAAGCCAGCAGTGATGACGAGCCAAAAAGGAGAATGCGGCGATCACTCACCTTTTTGATTACTTCGTCGAGCAAGAGATTTAGTGACTGGAGGTCCATGACAGCCGTGCGAGCTCCTCTTTGTTCAGGATGCCGGGAAAAGGAGAGAAGCCCTTCCACATCATCGACTCCCATTCTTCGTCGCGGAGGATATCGAGCACCTTTTGCAGCCCTTCACGGCTGGTCTGCGCATCATGAAGCATGGTCCGCCAGCCTTCGAGACGTTTGACGGCGCTGTGACCTTGGGAAAGCCAGCGGGAGATGTTGGCGAGGGGGATTTCCAGCAAGGTCGGATCGGCCTCGATCTTGTCCGCGATGAGGCGGTAGCGCTCGGCGGACACCTCATCTCCCGTGCGCTCACGGGCGGCGGGGGCGGCAGGTGCTGAAAGCGCGGGGGGCATGACGGGCGAATTCTGCCACACCTCGCCGGGAACGCCAAGTCGGGTTTTTCCGCCCTCCCCGAGTGGAAGGCAGATTTCAGTCGTGCAAAAGTTCGCGACTCCCCGTATAACTGCACCCCCAACTGCATGTCCAAAAACCTCAGCGCCCTCTCTTTCCGTAAAGGAATCGAAAAAAACGTCTTCGAACGCATGGTCGATGCCGCCGACAAGGCTGGCACCGCCGAAAAGAACGATCTCGTCCGCCAGATGGGCCAGGATCACCTCTTTGGCGATGCCATCACGCTCGGTGCGGTGTCCTTCTACGACTTCATGAAGAAGGAAAACGAGGGCAAGAAGGTCTTCGTCTGCAACGGCAGCGCCTGCTTGTGCGCAGGCACGCAGGACAAACTCCACCACTCGCTGGAAGGCCATTTCGCCAAAGAAGAGATCGGCCACATCTGCTGCCTCGGCCGCTGCCATGAAGGCGCAGCGCTGCAATACCAGGGCAAAAACTACTCCGGCCAGTCCGACGCCGCTCTGAGCGACCTTTTCAAAACCGGCCAAGGCGACAGCGAAGACCGCTACGCCGTCGTGGCGCATCTCCAGCCCGCGATTTTGACCGCCGAGTTCAAGGGCATCGAAGACTACTACGCCCCCTTCAAGAAGCTGATCACCGAAGGAACACGCGATGCTCTCGCCACCGAATTGAAGGACAGCGGCCTGCGGGGTCGCGGTGGTGCCGGTTTCCCGCTTTCCATCAAGTGGGCTGGCTGCCGTGCGGCTGAGGGCGCCGTGAAATACGTCGTCTGCAATGCCGACGAGGGCGATCCCGGTGCCTACATCGACAAATACCTCATGGAGAAGCAGCCGCACAGCGTGCTGCTCGGCATGATGGTCGCCGGTTGGTTCGCGGGCGCTGAAACCGGCGTGCTCTACATCCGCGCCGAGTATCCAGACAGCGTCACCATCGTGAATCAAGCCATCGCCGACCTGCATGCGGCCGGTTTGCTTGGTCAAAACATCCTCGGCACCGGCTTCAACTTCGTGCTGAAAACCATCAAAGGCGCCGGAGCCTACATCTGCGGCGAGGAGACCGCTTTGCTCGCCAGCATCGAAGGCCTGCGGCCCGAAGTGCGCACGCGTCCCCCCTTCCCCGTGAATGAGGGCCTCTACCGCAAGCCCACCATCGTCAACAACGTCGAAACCTTCGCCAACCTCCGCGCCATCCTCACGCTCGGCGGCAAAGGCTACGCGCAGATCGGCACGCCGCAGTCCAGCGGCCCGAAGCTCCTTTCGCTCGACAGCCATTTCGTGAAACCCGGCATCTACGAAGTCGCCATGGGCACGCCGCTGCAAACCGTCATCGACCTCGCCGGTGGCTTCAAATCGAAGATCAAGGCCATTCAAATCGGCGGCCCGCTCGGCGGCATTGTCCCGATGAGCCACATCGCCCAGCTCACCGTCGATTTCGAAAGCTTCAAGAAAGCCGGCTTCCTCCTCGGCCACGCGGGTGTCGTCAGCATCCCCGAGAGCCTGCCGATGATCGAATACATCCAGCACCTCTTCCAATTCACCGCCGACGAAAGCTGCGGCAAATGCTTCCCCTGCCGCCTCGGCAGCACCCGCGG
>JBEIGR010000563.1:0-3857 GCA_040381795.1 Verrucomicrobiaceae bacterium
CCCATCCTCTGCGAAGGCCGCCTCCCCGTCACCCTCAGCCTCCACACCCCCGACGGCAAACGTCTCGCGAGCACCACGGACTGGCCCAAGTTTCAGGAACGCGAATGGCCCAAGCATCGCCAAGCCGTGGCGAAGAAGTTTTCGGGTGTGTTGTGGCGATAGAAAGTGGCTTCGGCTTTAGCCGAATAATCCCACCAGATGCGGCTAAAGCCGCAACCACTATACAGAGTCTAAGACAGAAGCACGGAATAAGGTCTGAAACTTACTTCATTGCCACTCCCGATTTTTTCGGAGTCGCCTTCCGCACCCGTCGCCGGGGCAGAACGACGGCATGGCGATTGCCGAGCACGCCCGTGAAAAACTCTTCAGCGGCGAATTGTTCCTTCATGTAGGCGGCGAGTTCGGCCTTTTCTTCTGGGTTGAGGAGATGAAGTGATTTGCGCATGGGTGAGGACAGGTTGCTGGCAGGGCGGCTTCAAGGTTTTTTACTGGCGGTGGCTTCACTGCGCTCCGCCTCCAGCAGAGCGGCGAATTGGATGATCTGACTGCCGCCAATGTCAAAGCGGTCTCCTACATCGCGATGGAGGTGCCGTTCATAAAACGGCGCGGAATCCTGCGTGGCCTCGCCCCACACCGTATCGCAGCCGAGTTCATGTGTGATGGCACAGATAGCCTTGAGTATCTGGATGCCGACGACTTTCACATTCAATACGCGACCTGAGATGCGGGGATGAACGAAGAGAAAGTCGATCATCAGATTGTGACGCCAGGTGCGTCGCACCATGGCACCGCCAAGGCTGCTGGGAAACTAGTCGGAGGACAACTTGAGGTGAAAGCAGAACTCACCCTTCGGGGTGCTCGAAATCAGGCGATTTGGCTCACCAAGTGTGAGTGCGACGGACGAGGTGTCGCGATAATGCCGCCAGCGCTTGCCAGCGAGAAGGGCGAACTCGCAGGCATCCGCCGCTCTTGCTCGCATCAAAGGGTCGTCATCCAACTCCGAGGGGACACGCCACCGGGTCGCTGACATGATCTCGGCATTCCCTGCGAACTCCAGCGTAGCGATCGCAGGCTCATCATCGCGAAAGATGGCGAACGAAATCGGGACTGGTGGCGGCTTGGCGGGCTTCGTTAAGGATTGGAATGTTTAACATCCCACTTCGGAGCCGTCATCACTTCTTCTTCGGCTTCTCAGGCATTTTCGTCTTCTTCTTCGCCGGAATGTGGCCACTTCACCGGCTCATCGCCTTGATCTCCGTCTCGCTCAGCACGCGATCCCACAGCGCGAATTCATCCATCGTGCCGCTGAGGTGACGGATGGCGACGCCGGTGGTGCGGCGGTCGTTCCAGTTGCCGAGCTCGGCGATGCCGGGTTTGAGCGGCGAGGGGTCTTTGAGGACGATTTTGGCCAGCAGTGAGCCGTTGGCGTAATGACGCACCTCTTTGCTCTGCGGATCGAAAACGACGGCGAGGTGCATCCAGCGGCCGAAGCGCTCGGGCGTGAAGAAGACCTCCGTATCGCAGTCCTGATGATTCTGGCCCAGACCTCCGGCGATGCCGAGGCGGATGCGGCCGTCGCGCACGATCTGCCAGTGGATGCGGCGCTCGCCCCAGCTTTCGGACATGAAGAGCGAGTTGAAGTAGCGGTCGAGGCCGTTGATGCGCACCCACATGGCCATGGTGAGCGCCTTGACCTCGTTCGGAGCGCTGAGGCGCACGCGGTCGCTCACGTTGCGGAACTCCAACGCGCCTTTGCCCGGCCAGCGGCCGGTGGTCCACGAGGCACCGACGATGCTGCCGTCCTCGCCGTGCGAGGCGTGATTGCGCAGCGAGCGCGAGCTGTCGTCGTCCTGGAAGTTGAAATGCAGCTTCAGGGCCGGATCGGCATTGAGCTGGTCGCTCGCGGTAAGCCAGCGGTCGAGCTGCGTGCGATCCGACAGCGCGGTGCGCGAATCGAGATCGCTGAGCGAGGCGAAGTTCGACAGATTGGCCATGAGCATCTGCGATTCGGCGGCGAAGGCCATCGCCTGGCCTTCTTTGAGCGATTGCATCGACTCGGCGGCCTTGTGCAGTTCGACCTCGCCTTTGAAGACGTGGACCTCGGCGCTCGCGTCGCTCACATCGAGGCCGAATTCGGTGCCGAGATCGACGATGGTGCCTTTCGGTGTGTTGATGCGGAAACCTTTGGCCTGCGGCGGCACGTTGGCGCTGAGCTTGCCATGCGTGCAGGTGGCCTCGCCGCTGGAGATGAGCTGGAGCTCGGCGGGGCCTTCGATCAAAACGCGGGCACCTTGATAAAACTCGATCTGCGCAATGCCGGACTTCAGTTTCAGCAATCCAGGCGAAAGTGGCGTGCCCGGCGCGATGGCGGCGGATTCCCACTCGAGATTCACGCCGCGGGTGAGCACGGCGACGGAGGCGGTGGTGTCTTCCTCGTCGTTTTGCAACCACGACATGGCCAGCCACGCGCCCATGAGCGTGATGCAGGCTGCCATCGCCGCCACGGTGGTGACGGTGGCAAAGGTGAAGCGACGTCGCGGCACCAACGCGGGCTGGATGACCTTTCCAGGCACGGCGAGCGGCTTCGTGGCGCGGAGCATCGCGTCCATTTCGAAGTGCTGGAGCAGTTTGGAACCGAGCTGCGGCTCGTTTTGCAGCCGCGTGTACAATTCCTCCGCCTCGGCATCGGTGAGCGTGCCTTCGAGGTAGTGCTGGATGAGCGTGTCGGCGTCAGGCATGGGCGTGGCCTCCTTGGTTGAGGTTTTGTTCGATGCACTCGCGCAGCTTTTCCCGCACGCGGGAAAGGGCGCGGCAGACGGTGTCGGCCTTCATCTGGATCTGCTCGGCGATCTGCGGTGTGCCGACGTCGTCGTAATAATAGAGCTCCACGAGCTCGCGGCTCTTCTGCGGCAGTTTTTGCAGGCAGGTGCGCAGCACGCGGACCTCGTCCTCATAGCGCGGCGGCGTCTCGCGCTCCTCCGCGAGCAGGCGGATGTGATCGGCGAGCTTTTGCACCACGTCCGGCTGCTGCCGCGTGCGCTCCCGCCACAGCCGCATGGCGATGTGACGCGTCATTGTGGCCAAAAGCGGCCGCGCATCGCTGCTGAGGTCCCATTTCGACTCCTTCGCCATGAATTCGAGAAAGACCTGCTGCGTAATGTCCTCCATCAGCCCCGGCCAGGGAGCATACTTGAGCGCCACGCCCTTCACAAAGTCGTGATGGGCGAGGAAAACCTGCGCGGCGTGGGTTTCGGCGATGTTCATGCGGGTCCGACTATCTCGCACGAGGCGGCCAAACCGGACACTGTTTTTCAGCGCGTCACCCGCAGCCGCACAAAGCGCCTGCCATTCGATCCAGCGGGCATCGTGGCTTTCCATTGCTGCGTCACGCCATTGTCGGACCCTGGAACGAGAGCCTGCGTGACGCCAGCGGTGCTCCAGACGGTGAAATCATCGCTCCATTCGACGGTGAAAGTCACATCTGTGGCGGCTTTGTTCTTGGTGTAGGTGTATTCGAGGTTGGTACCGGTTTTGGTGGCGCTTTGCGGGACGACGTCGTTGGCGGCGGGGTTCATTTTCGTCGCGTATTCGAGGAGGTTGGCGGTGCCGTCGCTGTCGGTGTCGGCGGTGTCGAGGGCGGTGCCGGTGTTGAGGACGCTGCCGTAGTTGGTGAAGCGCCATTGCTCGATGGGCGTGGTGATGAGCGTGAGGACCACGTCGTTGCCGGTGCCGCCGGTGTAGGTGATTTGGAAGGTGTAGCCGTCGTCGGTGAAGGTGCTGTTGTTGGCTTTTCCGGCGAAGGTGCCGGTGATGGCTCCAGTGCTGGTTTTGTTCAGGATGGTGAATGTGCTGCCGGG
>JBEIGR010000564.1:0-3856 GCA_040381795.1 Verrucomicrobiaceae bacterium
CCGTGCCCTTCGCACAGATCGCTGGAAGTACATCCATTACCCGCATGGCGATGGCAGCCCTGACAAGCATCTCTCCGAGCTTTACGACCTCCAGGCCGATCCCGGCGAGACGAAGAACCTCATCAGCGATCCCAAACTCGCTGCCACCATCACCGAGTTGAAAACTGAACTCGCCAAGCTCATGCTCGCCACCGGTCTCGATGCCCAAACGGACAAAATGCCGCTTGATGAAGGGATCAAGAGCGGTCTGCCCGATGCGAAGATCCGGTGAATAGGCAAAGAGCTGATTGAATTCAGAGCATGCAGCGGCAGCCTCGTGGCATGGAACATTTTGATTTTGATCTCGTGGTGATCGGTGGCGGCAGCGGCGGCTATGCGGCGGCTCGGACGGCGCATAGCGAAGGCCTGAAGGTGTGTGTGATCGATGGCGCGGCGGAACTCGGCGGCCTGTGTATTCTGCGTGGCTGCATGCCGAGCAAGACGCTGATCGAATCGGCGAACCGCCAGTTGGTGGTTCGGCATGCGGCGGAGTTTGGGCTGAAGGCCACCACGCAGGGCGTGGATGTTCGGCAGATCCGGGATCGGAAGCGGACACTCATCGCGGACTTTGCGGGCTACAGGCAGGGGCAGCTCGAAGATGGGCGTTTTCTGCTGCATCGCGGCCGGGCGAGTTTTGTGAATTCACACACGGTGGTGGTGCAGCCTCGGGATGGCAGCGCTTGTTTTGTGGTGCTGGCGAAGAGTTTCATGATCGCCACGGGTTCGGAGGTTTCTGTGCCTGCGGTGCCCGGCCTGGTAGAGACGGGTTTTTGGACGAGCGACGAGGTGCTGGATGCGGAGACGCTTCCGCAGAAAGTGGCGGTGCTCGGCGGTGGTGCCATCGCCCTCGAAATGGCCCATTACCTGGAGGCGATGGGATGCGAAGTGACGCTGATCCAGCGCAACGGGCAGCTTTTGACCGGCCTGGACCGCGAATGCAGCGATGTGGTGCGCACGGCGTATGAACGGCGCGGCATGAAGGTGCATTGTGGCACGCACCTGAACTCGATTTCGGCTTCGGAAGGTCAAAAGCGCATCGAATTCGCCCAGGAAGGTCAAACGCATACCGTCCTCGTGGATGAGGTGCTTTTGGCCATGGGCCGCGAACCGGCGACGAAAGGTCTCCACCTCGAAAAGGCGGCTGTTTCGACCGCCAAAGGTAAACTCATCGTCAATGACCGCATGCAGACCTCGCAGCCGCATATCTTCGCCGCAGGTGATGTGTGCAGCCCGCTCGATGTGGTGCATGTGGCGATCCAGCAGGGCGAAATCGCCGCACGAAACGCGGCGCGTCTGCTGCGTGGTGAGTCAGCGGATGAGGTGATGGATTACCGCCTACTGCTCTTTGGCGTGTTTTCCCATCCGCAGGTGGCGGTGGTAGGGGCGACGACAGAAAAGCTGCGAGCGGCCGGGACGCCCTTTGTGGAGGCGAGCTATCCCTTCAACGATCACGGCATGTCCCTAGTGATGGGGGAGACGGATGGCTTCGTGAAGATGCTGGGCCATGCGCAGACGGGCGAGATCCTCGGTGCCTGCGTGGTGGGGCCGAAAGCGACGGAGCTGATCCACGAAGTCACCATCGCCATGCATTTCCGAGCCACGGCACGGCAATTCATGACGATCCCACACTATCACCCGACACTCAGCGAGATCTGGACCTACCCGGCGGAGGAAATCGCCGAGCAGGTAGGCTGATTCAGCTCATCCACCTTCGCCGCGAGACGGGGGCCGCAAGACTTTGAGACTTTGAGTGGTGAGACTTGGAGAGCGGCTGCGCCTTGGGTTCTGTAGTCCCGCCTTTAGGCGGTCCGGAAGGAGGGCGGGATTGCATTCCCGCCGTGTATCTGGTTCGTCGTTCCCCGCCTGCATCGCTGAGAAAGCACTGCGGGCAGGGGGCTTTAGCCCGCGCCTTGGGTTCTGTAGTCCCGCCTTCAGGCGGTGGTTCGTCCTCCGACTCGAACTCGTCCTCGAAAAGGCGTGTGGAGTGAGGCGCGGAGCCTCAAGGGCATGACCGAGCCGAAGAACCGAGGACGAGTAGGAGTAGGAGGACGAGCAGGATGGGTGCTTCGCACCACCTCACGGCGCACGGCCACTGGCTTCATCGCTCCAGGCACCGGGGCCGGCGCTGCCTACGGCACGGGCGCGGAAGGCGTAGAGCGTGCCGGGCGTCAGCGCGGGCACGAGGATCTTCGCCGTCGTGCTCGTCTTGATCGCCGTCCAGGGGGCGGCCACGTTGTCATGCACCTTGCACTCCCATTCGTAGCTGCTCGCGCCTTTCACCGTGTTGCAGCGCAGCTCGATCACGCCCTCGTTATCTGTCGCCGTGGCACGCAGATCACCGGGGGCAGGCAGCGGGCCGATGGGGGCACCCGCACTGCGCAGCGGGAAGCCGGTGCTCGCCAGCGCCGCCAGATCGCTCGGCGTCACCGCCTCGCAGTTGTTCGCACGGGCCGTGATCACCGTGTCCCAGGTCGCCTCCTTCTGATCGCGGACTTGAATCTTCTGCCGCCAGGCGATCTCCGCGTTGTCCACGTCCGCCTGCGCGGTGGCCAGATCGTCCTGCGCCGTCTGCACTTGGGCATCCGTCGGCACGCGGGTGGGTTGCGGGTAGCTCGCGTTGCCGGTCATCGCCGCGATGTGCGTGGCTCCCAGCGTCAGTTTGTCCGCCGGTTTCTTCTTGAAGAGTTCCAGTTTAAACTTGGTCATGGTCTTGTTCCTCGGTGTGGGTTGGTAGGGTGACGGCACCGGCCCCGCGTCATCGAAGCGCAGCCCTTGATCCATGCGGAGCGGTGGGTTGGAGTCGTAGTGCAGGGACATGACGGCATCGTCGGTTCGGCGAGGATCGAACCACACCTGCCCTCGCGGATCACCGTCAATGGGGTGAACGTCTCGTGTTTTTTCCACGCTGCGATTTCAGCGGCCTTTCCGGCACGCGATCCTCCGGGTGCTCCACCTGATGTTCGAGATGCGCCGCCACCTCGCCCACGCCGCGATGCATGCCACGGCAGATGAAGATAAAGGTGCTCAGTTTCATGTCCGTCTCGCCGCCCTCCACATGGTGCATTTCCGTGCGGGAAAGACCCACGCCCTCGCCAAAGGCCTCCTGGCTCAGCTCCAGCTCATTGCGCACCTGGTTCACCAACTGGCCGAAGAGCTTTTCATACAGCTCTGCCTCGGCACGCAACCGTGCCAGTTCGTCTGGAGTGGCCTTGCTCATGGCGGGAGGAAAGGGGGTTGGATCGCCCCGGGTGATCGTGTCCTCCGGTGAACAATCACTCGGAGCATACCCGAAACCGCCGTTTTTTGGCAATCACAAAATGCGGCACTGCCGCCTCAAGACAGCGCTCTTGGCCCTCAAACACACCCGTCTTTGAGCCACAAGAGCCCCCTCTTGGCCATCGAACACACCGGTCTTTACCCTCAAAGAGACCCCTCTTGGCCATCGAACACACCGGTCTTGGCCCTCAAACAGCCCCCTCTTTGCCATCAAACATCCTGCTCTTGGCCCTCAAAGAGACCCCTCTTTGCCATCAAACACCCCGGTCTTGGCCCTCAAAGAGACCCTTCTTGGCCATCGAACACACCGGTCTTTGAGGGCAAAGAGTCCTTTCCAGACCCCCAACAGCGCGTTCCAGACCCCTAAAACCGCGAAAAACGCCCCCAAACCACCGACAAAAGGCCGCTTCCCAGAGGAAAGAGAATGAATTATAAATACCGTAATTCACTCCCTCGCCGCATGAACCTCGTCGCGCCTCCCGCTGAAACTCGCATCGCCTTTGAGCATGACTACACCCCGAAGGCCCTGCTCACGCCCACC
>JBEIGR010000565.1:0-3845 GCA_040381795.1 Verrucomicrobiaceae bacterium
CGACGAGGTCGTAGCCGCGCCACTCCTTGATCTTCACCTCGGTGAAAGAGCCGACGGGCAGCTTCTTGTTCACGAAGACGGTGGTGTCGATGTCCGGGGCGTCGATCTCGCTGCGGGCCACGCCGGGTTCCTCGACAAGGACACGCAGCGTTTTGCCCACCTGGGAGCGGTTGTATTTTTCCACACCACGCTGGATGGCACGCATGGATTCGTTCCAGCGGGCTTTGCGGGTCATGTGGTGGATTTGATCCTCCATGCTCGCGGCGCGGGTGCCTTCTTCACGGCTGTAATTGAACACGCCAGCCCGCTCGAAGGCGCTGTCTTCGATGAATTGAATCAACTCGTTGAAATCGGCCTCCGTCTCGCCGGGGAATCCGACGATGAAGGTAGTGCGGATGGCGATCCCAGGGATGCCGGCGCGGATGCGCTTCACGAGGTCGCGGATGTAGGCACCGTTGGTCTCACGCTTCATGAGGTCGAGCATGTGATCGCTGATGTGCTGCAGCGGCATGTCGATGTAGCGGGCCACTTTCGGGCTTTCGGCGATGGCTTGAATGAGATCATCGCTCCAATGCGCCGGGTGCGTGTAGAGCAGTCGAATCCAGAAATCGCCTTCGATCTTGTTCAGCTCGCGGATGAGCGTGGAAAGGGATTCACCTTTGCTCGAATCGACGCCGCTGCGGGGTTTTGGGCGCTCGCCTTCCCATTTGTCCATGCCAAAGTAGGTGGTGTCCTGGGAGATGAGATTGATCTCCTTCACGCCGCTTTTCACGAGCTGGCGGGCCTCCTGCACGATGCTCTCCTGCGTGCGGCTGCGATGACGACCGCGGATGCGCGGGATGATGCAGAAGGAGCAGGGGTGATTGCAGCCTTCGGCGATCTTGATGTAGGCCATGTGCTGCGGCGTGAGGCGGAAGCGCGGCGTGTCGTAGTCCGGGATGTATTTCGGCTGCTTGGTGACGAGGTTTTCCTGCTCGTGATCCTTCGTGCCGAGGAGGTTTTGAATGATCGGAGCCACTTGCGTGATCTGATCGAGGCCGATAAAGGCATCCACATCCGGCATCAGATTGGGGAGTTCCTGTGAAAAACGCTGCGAGAGGCAGCCGGCGACGATGATCTTCTGCTTTGTGCGCTTTTTGGAGGTGGAGCGGCCATCCACCGCATCATGCACGGCGCCGATGGACTCCTTTTTCGCCATGTCGATGAACGAGCAGGTATTGACGATGAGCACATCCGCGAGGTCCGGCTCGGGCGTCATGACCATGCCCGCCTGCTGGAGGTGGCCGATCATGATTTCCGAGTCGATAAGGTTCTTCGCGCAACCGAGGGAAACGAGGCCGACTTTGATCATGGGGGGCGGAGGGTAGCGGCTTTGGAGTTTCAGGAAAGGGGAAACTGCTGAAAGCTGGCCTTCGGTGGGTCGTTATGGCCGTTCCATGAAACGGATCGCCCTCTTTCTCCTCGCTCTTTCCCCTTCGCTCCTCGCCGACGAGGCCTCGGACATTCTCAGCCAATCCAGCGTCAAAGGCGGCATCGTTGTTCATGTCGGCTGCGGGGACGGCACGATAACGCAAAAGCTGCGGGCAAATGATTCCTACCAAGTCCAGGGCCTCACGAAGGAGGCGGACAAGGTGCCTGCGATCCGCGATGCCATCTACAAAGCCGGGGTGAGCGGTGCGGTGGCGGTTTCGGAATGGAACGGCCAGCACCTGCCTTACATCGAGAATTACGTGAACCTGCTCGTCATCGAGGACGCGGCCTCCGTTTCCAAAGAGGAGATCGACCGCGTGCTGACGCCGCTGGGCGTGGCGATGGTGAAAAAGGGCGGTGCCTGGGAAAAGATCACCAAAGCCTGGCCGAAGGACATGGATGAGTGGACGCACTACGCCTACGATTCGAAGGGGAACCCCACGTCGAAGGACCTGCTCGTCGGGCCGCCGTCGCGGATGCAGTGGGTGGGAAATCCGCGCTGGAGTCGGCACCATGACCGCATGTCGTCGGTGAGCGCGAAGGTCTCGGCGGGTGGCCGTATCTATTACATCATCGACGAGGGCAGCCGCATCTCCATCCTGATGCCGGCGAAGTTTGTGCTCATCGCACGCGATGCCTTTAATGGCACGGTGCTCTGGAAAAAGCCCATTCCAGAGTGGAGCACGCACCTTTGGCCGCTGAAGTCCGGCCCCACGCAGCTCACCCGTCGCATCGTGGCCATCGGCGACAAAGTGTATGTCACCATGGGCATCGCGGACCCGATTTCCTGCCTCGATGGAGCCACGGGCAAGGTCATCCGCGTGTATGAGCAAACCAAAGGCGCGGAAGAACTCATCATGCGCAACGGCACGATTTTCGCCCTCGTGAACAAGGAGCCATGGGTGCTGAACAAAGACTACGCCGTGAAGCAGCAGAGCGATCAGAAGCGTGTGGAGACCGAGTTCAATTGGGATGGCAAACCGCGCGACTTGCTCGCCATCGACGCCGAGAGCGGCAAGACGCTCTGGCAGCAGGAGGACCGCATCGCGCCGGTCACGCTGGCGATTGATGACAAGCGCCTCGTTTATTACAATGGCGATGGCATCGCCGCCCGCGATGTGAAGACCGGCGAGGTGAAATTCACCACCGATCCCACGAAGCGCCGCCAGCTTTATGAGTTCAATTTCGCCCCGCGCATCCTCCTTCATAAGGATGTGATCATCTACGCCGGTGGCGATGGCGCGATGAAGGGCATGAATGCCGAAACGGGCAAAGACATCTGGACCGCGCCGCATGAAAAGAGCGGCTACCGCAGCCTTGAAGATGTGATCGTGGCGCAGGGGCTCGTGTGGAATTCCGGCAACATGAGCGGCAACCAGAGCGGCGAGTATCGCGGCTTTGACCCGCTCACCGGCGAGAAAAAGAAGAGCTTCTTCCCCGACGTGCCGGAGGGCACCTACTGGTTCCATCACCGCTGCTACATGGGCAAAGCGACGGAGAAATACATCATCCCCAGCCGCACCGGCATCGAGTATGTCGATATGGAAAAGCAGCACTGGGACCTCAACCACTGGGTGCGTGGTGCTTGCCTCTACGGCGTGATGCCCGCGAACGGCCTGACCTATGCCGGACCGCACAACTGCGCTTGTTACCCCGAGGCCAAACTCGATGGCATGGCCGTCATGGCCAGCGCACCGCGTTACCCGATGCCTGCAAATACCCCGGATGATCAACGTCTCGTCAAAGGCCCCGCCTATGCGGATGCCATCGACGAAAAAGAAGCCAGCAGCGAAGACTGGCCCACCTACCGCAGCGACAACGCCCGCAGCGGCGCCGCGAAGAGCGATCTCAAAAAGGATCTTGGCATGGCCTGGGAGGTCAAACTCACGCCTCCGCTCAGCACCACCACCACCGCCTCTGGCCTTACCTTTGTCAGCGAGGTCGATAAGCACACGCTGCATGCCTTTAACGCCGCCACCGGCAAACCCGCGTGGCACTTCATCGCCGGTGGCCGCATCGACTCACCGCCCACCTATTGGAAGGGCCGCGTGTTCTTTGGTGGCAAAGACGGCCTAGTCTATTGCCTCCGCGCCACGGATGGAGCGCTTGTTTGGAAGTTCCAGGCCGCTCCCGTCATGCTCAGCCATGGAGCCTGGGAAATGATGGAAAGCGTCTGGCCCGTGCATGGCAGCGTGTTGGTCGAAAACGGCCTCGTGAGCTGCATCGCAGGTCATTCCTGCTTCCTTGATGGCGGCCTGTGGTTTTACCGACTCGACGCGAAAACCGGCGAGATGCGCGTGAAGCAAAACTACGACGACAAAGACCCCGACACCGGCGGCGATCTCAATGATCGCCACAAGACCCTGCAAATGCCC
>JBEIGR010000566.1:0-3838 GCA_040381795.1 Verrucomicrobiaceae bacterium
CCGCTGCAATGTCACGACGAGCGAAGGCGGCGCGATTGATGAGGAGTATCGCCATCTTTACGCCATTGACCGCGCAGCGACGCTGACCACCGCCTGGCTGGGCCTCACGGGTGGTTGTGCGCAGTGTCACGACCACAAATACGATCCGCTGACCACGGCGGAGTTTTACTCGCTCTACGCCTTTTTCTACAGCGGCGCCGATCCAGCGATGGACAAGAACATCTCCACCACGGAGCCCTTTTTGCGCCTCCCAACGACTGAGCAGCAAAAAGCGCTCGAAGTCTCAACGAAGGCCGAAGCGGATGCACTGAAGTCCCTCGAAGCCTTCGTGAAAGACGTGGCCTATGTCGATCCCGCGACGCTCAAGTCTGCTGCGGCCGTTCAAACAGTCACGCAGGTGATCTTCGATGATGAATTCGCCCTCGGCTCGGAAACCCGAAACACAACGCGCAACGCCAGTGCGTGGCTGAAAGAGCCTGCGTTCAGTGCGAAGTCAGGCAAGCGTGTGTTGCTGCTCAGCAATGGTCAGTTCAGTCAGGAAATCATCACACCCGTGCTGGAGCCCATCGCTCTAGGCGAATCGCCGCGATTGACTGCCTGGGTGCGCCTCGATCCGCTGAACACGCCGGGCGTGGTTTCCATTGAGATCAATGGTCGCCGCGTTGTGTGGGGCGATGCACAGGTCTATGATGCCACGACTTACGGCAAAGACGGCACTCTGAGCGCTGGCTCCTTGCCGAAGCCCGGCGCGTGGACTTTGCTGAACTTTGATCTCACCTCGATGGGTCTGAAAGCAGGCTCGCGCATCAACAGCCTCGCTGTGCAGCAGGTGGGCGGCACGGTGATGTGGGATTTGTGCAGCGTGACGAGTCAGCTCGCGCCATCCAAAGATTTGCTGGCCTCATTCACAGCTTGGTGGCAGGCAGTGAGCGCTTCGAAAAAAAATCCCCCTGATGTACCGGCAGCCGAGTTGAAGACACTGATGACGGCACCAGAGAAAGTCGCTGATGCAAAGAGTCGCGAGGCTTTGCTGCGCTTTTACATCGCCCGCATCGCGCATCCGATCACACCCGAACTGGCGAAGCATCGCACGACCTGGAGGGCGGCGAAGGTAGCCCGCGCCGCCGCTGACTCCGCCATTCCGGGCACCTTCATCTTCCGCGATGAAGAAAAGCCGCGCGACACCTTCATCGCCATGCGTGGCGCCTACAACAAACTCGGCGACAAGGTCGAGCCCACCACGCCAGCCGCCTTTCATCCGCTGAAGAAATCCGGTGCTCGCGCCACGCGTCTCGATCTCGCGCAGTGGCTCGTGGCTCCTGAAAACCCGATGACGGCTCGTGTGACGGTGAATCGCTTCTGGCAGCAGGTTTTCGGCATCGGTTTGGTGAAGACGAGTCACGACTTCGGCTCCCAGGGCGAGCCTCCGAGCCATCCTGAGCTGCTGGATCAGCTCGCGGTCACGTTTCAAAAGAGCGGCTGGAATGTGAAGCAGCTCCTCAAGCAGTTTTTGATGACGAAAGCCTTCAAACAGGCCTCGCCGGTCGAATCAAACCTCCTCAGCCTCGATCCCGACAATCGTCTGCTCGCCCGCGGCCCACGTGTGCGCCTCGATGCCGAGCAGATCCGTGACAACGCACTCTTTGTCAGCGGCCTCATCAATCTCGAGATGGGCGGTCGCGGCGTGCGCACCTACCAGCCGCCGAACATCTGGGAACCCGTCGGCTATGGCGACAGCAACACACGCTACTACCTGCAAGACCACGGCCCGTCGCTCTACCGTCGCAGCCTTTACAGCTTCCTCAAGCGCACCGCCCCACCGCCCTTCATGAGCAACTTCGACGCGCCCAACCGCGAACAAAGCTGCACCCGCCGCGAACGCAGCAACACCCCGATGCAAGCCCTCCAGCTCCTCAACGACGTCCAGCACTTCGAAGCCGCGAGAGCGCTTGCCGAGCGCATGATCGCCGAAGGAGGCCCCGACGATGAAAAACGCCTCCACTGGCTCTTCCGCACCGTTTTGAGCCGCAAACCGGACACGAAGGAGTTTTCGATGCTCACTGCCGCCTTGGCGAAACAACGGGCGCTTTATCAAAACGACCCCAATGCGGCTGAGAAGGCCATTTCAGTCGGTGAATCGACGCCGAAGAAGATCGCCGCCCCTGCCGAAATCGCCGCGTGGACCTTGATCGCGAATTTGGTTCTCAACTTGGATGAAACCGTCACTCGCAACTAACATGATCGGTGACTCTCCATTCTATTGCATCGCATGGCGCAGCAGCGTCGTGGAGTGCGGTGGCAAGCCTAGGCGCGACACCGCTGTCGCGTGCTTGATGGTGAGGTTCGGCCTGAGATCATTCTTCTCGCTTTCGACAGCGGTGTCGTCGGGGCATGGCCTGCGCCATGCCCCTCTGCCACCGCACTCCACGACGCTGCCGCGACAAATCACATGCCTTAAAATCGGCT
Source organism: Verrucomicrobiaceae bacterium (assembly GCA_040381795.1). Lineage (GTDB taxonomy): Bacteria > Verrucomicrobiota > Verrucomicrobiia > Verrucomicrobiales > Verrucomicrobiaceae > Prosthecobacter. The sequence goes on from JBEIGR010000566.1 coordinate 2,467, forward strand.
AACTTTGATCCTGAAACACCTTCCCATGTCTCCTCTCTTTGAATCCAATCTCCTCCAAACACGCCGTCAGTTCTTCGGCCATTGCGGCCTGCGCCTCGGCGGGCTCGGTTTGACGTATGCGATGGGCAACGATGCTTTCGCGGCTTCCAAAACGCAGGTGCATGAGCCGTTGCCGGGATTGCCGCACTTTGCGGCGAAGGCGAAGGCCGTCATTTATCTGCACATGAACGGCGGGCCGTCGCAGCTCGATACGTGGGATTACAAACCGGGCCTGCAGCAGTGGTATGACAAGGACTTGCCGCCGAGCGTGCAGGGCGGGCAGCGACTGACGGGCATGACGAGCAAGCAGGCGCGGTTTCCGGTGGCGCCGAGCCTCTTCAAGTTCGCGCAGCATGGGCAGTGCGGGCGCTGGGTGAGCGAGTTGCTGCCGCACACGGCGCAGCACGTCGATGACATCGCTTTGATCAAGACGGTGCACACGAACGCGATCAACCACGACCCGGCGTGCACTTTTGTGATGACTGGACGCGAGGTGCCGGGCTTTGCAAGCCTCGGCTCGTGGCTGGCCTACGGTCTCGGCAGCGAGAGCAATGATCTGCCGGCCTTTGTGGTGCTGACGCCGACGTGGAGCGCGAAGGCGATGGCGCAGGCGCTTTTCACCCGCATGTGGAACAGTGGCTTTTTGCCGAGCAAATTCAGCGGCGTGGCGCTGCGTGCCGTGGGTGATCCCGTGCTCTACATGAAGAACCCGGATGGCGTCTCGCCCTCGAACCGCCGCGCGATGCTCGACACGCTGGCGGAGATGAATGCACACAGCTTTGAGAAGTTCGGCGATCCAGAGATCCAGACGCGCATCTCGCAGTATGAGATGGCCTTCCGCATGCAGACGAGCGTGCCGGAGCTGGTCGATCTGAAACAGGAAAGCCAGGCCACGCTCGACATGTATGGCCCCGAAGTGCTCAAGCCGGGCAGCTTTGCCGCCAGCGCTATCCTGGCCCGTCGCCTCATCGAGCGCGGCACACGCGTGGTGCAGGTGCTGCATCGCGGCTGGGATCAGCACGGCAATTTGCCCGCCGACATCCGCCTCCAATGCCGCGACACCGATCAGCCCATCGGCGCTCTTTTGACCGATCTCAAACAGCGCGGCCTGCTCGACAGCACACTCGTGATCTGGGGCGGCGAATTTGGCCGGACAGTCTATTCGCAGGGCGGCCTCTCGCAGACGAATTATGGTCGCGATCACCATCCGCGAAACTTCTGCATGTGGATGGCCGGCGGCGGCATCAAAGGCGGCACCACCTACGGCGAGAGCGATGACTTTAGCTACAACATCGCCACCGACCCCGCCCACCTCAACGACATCAACGCCACG
>JBEIGR010000567.1:0-3828 GCA_040381795.1 Verrucomicrobiaceae bacterium
CAAAAACAACGCGAGACCGAACGCCAAGGCCTGCGTATCGAAATCGACCACGCGTTGCTGAAGTCGCTGCCGCTTCCCCAAGTTGGAGACGAGCCTCAAGCTCCAACGCCGCCTTGAGGGAGATCTAGGCTCGCGGGGCCTGTTTCCCATTATCCACGGTTGCCGCGGCCGGGCCGCGCATTTATCGGTCGGCCATGAGCAGCTCCATCGCTCTTCAACCCGTAAGCTGGCAACGTATGGCAAAAAGCATCGACGACGTAAGGCAGCGCCTAGAACGCGCCGCAGCAGCGCTGGCGAAACTCGGTGTCCATTACGCTGTCGTGGGTGGCAATGCCGTGGCAGCATGGGTTTCGCGGGTTGACGAAAGCGCCGTGAGAAACACCCGTGACGTGGACATCCTTCTCCGCCGTGAAGATGCCGATAGAGCCCGCGAGGCTCTAGAGGCAGCCGGATTCGTTCACCGCCGTGTGGCATCACTGGGCAAAGCGGGAGCAATGGACGTGTTTCTCGATGGCCCGAACGCCAAAGTGCGAGAGGCCGTTCATGTGCTATGGGCGGGCGAGAAACCAGTGCCGGATGCCATCGAGAGCACGCCGGAACTCCGGGAAACAGAAGTTGGAGAGGGATTCGCCCTGATCCCGCTGGAAGATCTCGTGCGCATGAAGCTAATCTCCTTCCGCGACAAGGACCGCATGCACCTCCGCGACCTGCTTTCCGTCGGTCTCATCGACGAAAGCTGGCTCCTGCGTTTTGCTGGCGAGCTCGCTTCCCGCCTTCAGGTCATCCTGGATGATCCCGAGGGGTAAAGACTGATCAATGCGCAGCCTCGTCGCGTGAACGATGCGGCCTCAGCAGTGATGCGCACCCCGCGTGTTCACATAAACCGAGTAGAGGCTTTGTGAGGCGGTGATGAAGAGGCAGTTCCGCTTCTGGCCGCCAAAGCAGACGTTGCTGGCGGTCTCGGGGAGTTTGATGAAGCCGATGAGCTTGCCTTCGGGGTTGAAGACGTGGACGCCGTCAAAGCCATCGCCGATCCAGCCGGCGCTGGCCCAGAGATTACCTTCCACATCGCAGCGGATGCCGTCGGAATTGCCTTTGGCTTTGGGATCGGCAAGCTGTCCCTTATTCGTGGCGAAGATCTTACCGTTTTTCACTGTCTTGCCGCCCACATCATAGACGCGGATGTTCTTCGGGCTGCCAGTATCGACGATGTACACCTTCTTGTAATCGGGTGAGAAGCAGAGGCCGTTCGGCTTTTCGAGGTCCTCGGTGATCTTGGTGATCTCGCCGCTCGGGTCGATGCGATAGACGGACTCTTTGAGGAAGAGTTCCCCTTTGTTGCCCTCGTAGTCCATCATGCTGCCATAGCCGGGATCGGTGAACCAGATGGAGCCATCGGGATGCACCGCGCCGTCGTTGGGGGCGTTGAAAGGTTTGCCGTCGAATTTTTCGGCCAGCACGGTGATTTTGCCGTCAAGCTCGTAGCGCACGACGCGGCGCGTGCCGTGCTCAAAGCTGATCTGGCGGCCTTGCAGGTCAAAGGTGTTGCCGTTGCTGTTGTTGGCGTTGTTGCGCATGACGCTGACGTGACCGTCTTCGGGCAGGTAGCGCATCTGAGCGTTGTTGGGGATGTCGCTGAAGACGAGGTAGTTGCCAGTGCCGTTCCAGGCAGGGCCTTCGGCCCAGAGCATGCCGGTGTGGAGGCGGCGGATGGGTGCATTGCCTTGCACGAGCTTCTCAAAGGCGGGATCGAGCGCGATGACATCGGGATCGGGATAGCGCTCGGGTGTCTGGCCGGTCCAATCGCGGGCGAAAGCGGAAGTGGCGGTGGCGGCGACAAGGGAGCTGAGGAAGGAACGGCGATCGGTGGTCATGGCGGAGGCGTTTTTAGCGAGTCGTGGCAAAAAACACACGAAATTATGAATCCGTGCGGCTAGATTGAGTGAACAATGACCCCGCCACGTGATCTGACGCACGGCCCGATCCACCTTCCGCATGCCCCCGGTATCCAATTCACCTGAACCCAGCTTCGAAGCGCCCGCGACGAAGACGTGGGTGGCTTGGATACGAAACAAATTCCTCGCTGGCCTAGCCCTCGCCGCGCCGCTGATCGTCACCTTTTGGATTTTGCAGTTCGTTTACGGATTGCTGCACGGCTGGGCGGAAGGCTTGCTCGGCTACATTGCCGAGATGGCGAAGGAGATCGTCGGCCATGATGTGATCAGCCTGGATGATCCTGTGGTGAAGCGTATCACGGCCTTCGCCGGCTTCATGCTGCCTCTCGTGGTCATCGCCAGCCTCGGTGTGCTGGCCACAAACGTCATCGGTGCCCGCGTGGTGCATGCCACGGACAGGCTGCTGCTCCGTGTACCGATGGTGGCTGTCATTTACAAGACGCTGAAGCAGGTGATCGATGCCTTCCGCGGCTTCGGAGCCAAGCAGAACCTCAAACGCGTCGTTTACATCGAGCAGGGCAATGGCGTGCGCATGCTGGGCTTTGCCACCGGCCAGTTCACCGATACGCAGACGGGCAAGGCGATGACCTGCGTGCTGGTGCCCACCTCCCCCAGCCCGATGACGGCCATCCTGCTCATCGTGGATACCGATAAGATCACCGATGCGCCCATCTCCATCGAGGACTCGATGAAGATGATCCTCTCCGGTGGTCTCGTGGGCCCGCAGACGATGGTGCCGCCGCTGAATCAACGGCCCGCTGTGGCCGCCACGCCCGAACTCGACTCCAAACCGAAGGAAGAAGAGAAGAAAACGCAGCCCCTCCTTCCCATCGGCCTGCCGCGTGCCGAGGATTTTGATTCCGGCGATAACGACATCCTCGCCGAGGCTCTCCGCCCCGAACCACGCACCCGCCGCTGGTTGCCCGGCCTGGGGTGGAAAAAGAAATAAAACCGCATGAGCCGATCAGAACTCATTTGGTGGATGCTGGTTCTGCTTTCGGCCCTATTTCTCAACGCAAGGGCGAAAGCGACCGCCCGTTGGCGCTGGCAACTACGCCTGATCACGTTGGAGTTTGGTCATTGGCTGGCTCTGGGTTGCTTGATTGTTGCGTTGTGGTTTTGGAGAGAACGGGGGCTTCCCTGGCTGCTGGTCCTGTTCGGCCTGCTGTTCCTTGATCCAGCTTGGCAGGCCTCGCGAATCGCACAAAAGCATGATCTGCCCTTTTCCTGGCTCCGGCTGTGGTTTCCGCGTCGCGATGGCAAAAACGTGATCGTCAGCCGCACCGCTGCCTTCGAGCATGATGGCGACACGATCGATGTCGTGACCTACGAACCGGCTCGCGATGGCAAAAAACGCCGCTGCATTGTGGCGCTGCACACCGGCGGCTGGGACAGCGGTGATCCGGGCGAGTTTCCCGCGGCGAACCGCGAGCTCGCTGCCCGATGTGATGTCGTGATCTGCTCGGTGGGCTATCGCCTGGCCCCCAAACATCCCTGGCCTGCTCAAGCCGAGGACACCCGCCGTGCCATCGAGTGGGTGCGTGAAAACGCCACCACACTCGGCATCGACACGGACGATTTGATCCTGCTCGGCCGCAGCGCCGGGGCGCAGATCGCCACCGCGTGTGCTTTTGGCATGCCGGAACTTCGCGTGAGCACCTGCATCGCCGTCTATGGTCCGCCGGACATGTTCTTTGCGCGGAAGTGGTCCTACCCCGATGACATCCTGAAGTCTCTCAAGCTCGTGCAGCAATACATGGGCGGCGATCCCGAGGATGTCCCCGACGCTTACCGCAGCGCCTCAGACTGCGAGTTTTTCTGTGAAGCTAGCCCCGCCACCCTGGTCATCCACTGCTTTAGCGATTCACTATTG
>JBEIGR010000568.1:0-3824 GCA_040381795.1 Verrucomicrobiaceae bacterium
CCCCTCGCTCGGCCCCTGCCGCTATCCCTCGCCTCTCCATCGCATCGGCGGGGTCGAGGCCCCGTATAAAACCGACGCCACAGACCGCATCCTCTACCACAGCCATCTGCTGGAGGATGGCCGGGACTGCTCGGTGCCCAGTTACGAGGAGGCTGGTCCGCGGGAGATGGTCTATTTTGATCCGGCACGCACCACCGTGGGCATCGTGACCTGCGGCGGCCTTTGCCCGGGCCTCAATGACATCATCCGCGGCCTTGTGAACCGTCTGCACCTTCAATACGGCGTCACCCGCACCTATGGATTCCGTTACGGCTACGAGGGACTCGTGCAGCGCTACGGCCACACGCCACTGCTGCTGCGACCCCATTCCGTGGAGCAGGCGCACCACTTCGGAGGCACCATGCTGGGCAGCTCGCGTGGCATGCAGGACATTGGCGAAATGGTCGATACCCTCGAAGAGATGAGCATCGACATCCTTTTCGTCATCGGCGGGGATGGCACGCTACGAGGTGCGGCGGCTCTGGTAAAGGAAATCGAAGCCCGCGGGCTGAAAAAGGCCGTCGTGGGCATTCCGAAGACCATCGACAACGACATCCGCTACCTCGACAAGAGCTTCGGCTTCGAGACCGCCTTTGATGCCGCTGTGCAGGCGGTGAAATGCGCTTACGTTGAGGCCACCGGCGCGGTGAATGGCGTGGGCCTCGTGAAGCTCATGGGCCGCGATTCCGGCTTCATCGCCTGCTACGCGGCGCTCGCGGGTAGCAATGTGGATTTTGTGCTCATCCCGGAGGTGCCCTTCGAACTCGAAGGCGAGGGCGGCCTGCTCGAATGCCTGCGCCATCGCCTCATGAAACGCGGCAGCGCCGTCATCGTCGTGGCCGAAGGCGCGGGTCAGCACCTCATGGCGGCCAGTGATGCCACCGATGCCTCCGGCAACCAGCGCTACGGCGACATCGGTGCCTTTTTAAAGGATCGCATCAACGGCTTCTTCAAAGACCGCAAAAACGAGGTGAACATCAAATACATCGACCCCAGCTACATCGTCCGCAGCGTGCCTGCGAACGCCCAGGACAATGTCTATTGCTCCCGCCTCGCCCAGTCCGCCGTGCATGCCGCCATGGCAGGGAAGACGGGCATGCTGGTGGGCCGGTGGCACGGTTCCTTCATCCATCTGCCGCTGGAACTCGTCATCCACGGCCGACGCAAGGTCGATCCCACGCAGGAGCTGTGGCACAGCGTCCTCGAATGCACCGGCCAGCCCGTGGTGATGCGGTGAGGGAATGCGACCGGCTAAGGCTTACTTCTGCCTTTTGAACAGGCCTTTGAGCTTATCCAAAAAGCCGCGTTTTTCCTCGGTGGGAGCAGGGGCGGGAGTGGCGTTGAGATCTTCCTGCACGCGGGGTTTGTCCTTGGCGTAGAAGTTTGGTGTTGGAGGAAGGGGCTCTTCGGGGAAACCAGCAAACTCAAAGGCTGCGTTGGAGTTGGGGGAGTTGTTGAATAGCCGGGTCTGTTCATTGATATGCGTTGCACCTTCTGGGAGGATGTGTGGTTGCACAAAGATCATTAGTTCGGAGCGATCCTTTGTGCGGGTCGTGTTTCCGAAGAGATACTTAATGAGGGGGAGACGAACGAGAAAGGGGATGCCTGAATTTGGGTTATTGTTCGTTTCAGAGATGAGACCGCCTAGCATGGCAACAGTCCGGTCTGGGACTATGAGAGCGTTGCTCATTCCTTGCTCAGAGATGTTGGGCACTTCGTTGCCATTGATCAAGCTGGTGCCGTTGGTGGAATTGTTCTGCTGCTTAAATTCCAGCATGACCTCCTGGTCATTAAAGATGTGTGGAGTGATGTCTAGTTGTAGGCGGACGGGAATATATTGAGTGGTCGAAGAGAATCCGCCTCCTACGACTCCGCTATTGAAGCTCTGCCCGGCGATGGCAATCTGTTCACCGATGTAAATGCTGGCTGCCTGATGATTCAGTGTGGTAACCACGGGTTTTTGCAGCACTCTAAATCGATTAGACGACTCAACTGCGTTCATAAAGATACTGAGGTTTTTCGTGACTTGGCCATACGCTGCCAATCCGCCTAGCGTAGAAAGACCTTTTGTAGCTGCGAGAGTGGCAAAGTTATTGAGGTCAGTTGGATTGAACGCGCCAGCCCCACCATCCCCTACGCCGCCGATCAACTTGTCACCACCTAGGCTTTTTAGTGAATTGATCCAATCCAACCCGAAACGGAAATCATCACTGAGCCGGAACCTACCAATGATGACGGAGATCATGATCTGCCGCGGACGCACATCGAGCTCGTCGGCGAGGTCTTCGAGCATCTGAAGCTGCTCAGGCGGTCCGCTGGCGAAGAATTTGGAACTGCCGGGATCGATGATGACGAGTGTGCGACTGATAAGTACGCTATTGGCTTTGGTGGTGACATCCAGTTTGGGGCCGCCGCCGCCACCACCGAAGCTGCCACCTCCGCCACCGCCAAAACCACCACCGCCGAGTCCGCCGCTCATGCCGCCACCGAAGCTGTTACCGCCGAAACCACTGTTTCCGAAGCCACTGTTCCCGAAGCTGTTGTTGTTCGTGTTGCTCGTGGAGTTGCTGCTGCTGTTGGAGCCGAGCGTGGTGTTGGTGCTGCCGGCAGCGGTTTTGTCATAACGCATCAGCGCCTTTTCGGCGAGGCCGAGGAAGGCGGTGAGATCGATGTAATTGAGACGGCGGGAGACGAAGCGGCTCGCTGTGGCTTCCGCGTCGATTTCGGCCACGAGTTTTTCGATGAGTTCGATGTCGTGAGGGCGGGCGATGATGAGGAGGCTGCTCGTGCGAGTGATGGGAAGGATGACCGGCTTCGGCCCCTCGGCGGTGGCACCGCCGCCGCTGGCGGAGACGACCGGTGCGGCGGCTGCGGCAGGCTGGCCGGCCTGCTGCGGGATGCCGGGCACGGCGGGGGGGCGCTGTGGAACGGGCGTAGCGGGAGTGGCGGGGCGGCTGGAGGAGCCGGTGCCGCTGCCGCCACCATTTTTGAGGTCGAGGAGAGATTCGAGCTGCTTGGCGACTTCTTCAGGATCGGTGCGGACGAGTTTGAGGGTCTTTTGCACCGTCTGGCTGGGTGGGAGGTCGAGCTGCTTGATGAGGTCCAGATAGGCGCGGATGGTCTGCGAGGCCTCGGTGATGACGAGAGAGCGTGCATTCGGCACGGCGACGATTTTGCCATACGGATGCGGTGGGATGGCGCTCTGGAGGGTGGTGGCGGCATCTTCGGCGGAGAGATAATTCAGCGTGGCGACGTGGACGACGACCTGATCAGTCTCTGGTAGTTTTTCGGCATCGAGCACCATCGGAAGCTGCTGCTGGCCGGGGCTGGAGCCGGTCTCGGCGGCGACGAGTTTCCAAAGGCTGGTGCCGCTAGGCACGAGGGCGAGGCCGTGCATGAGCAGGCCTTTCTCGATGATGTCCTGATACTCTTCGTCATTGAACTCGCCGGGCACCATGATGGTGACGGTGGTGGCTTCGAGGCCGCGATCTTTGAGTACTCGGCGCTGGGTTACGCGGTAGTATTCTTCAAGGACGACATCGACGGTCTCGGCGTCAAAGGCGATGAAATTGGGAGCTTTTTCACCGGGCTTCGCGGTGGGAACGGCGGGTGGCGGCTTCGGCGTGGTGCCCGCCGGGGCTGCGGAAGGGGCACCGGTGGGAAGGGGTGGGGGAACGGCGGGCTTTGGACCGGTGACGCCAGCGGGGAGGCCGGGGCGGTTCACGGCTCCCGGGATGGCGGGTGGCACGGCGTTCGGATTGGTGATGCCTGGGCGCTGGAGGCCA
>JBEIGR010000569.1:0-3817 GCA_040381795.1 Verrucomicrobiaceae bacterium
GCGCAGTTCAGGCGTCCAACCGGCTTTGAGGAAGCGCAGGCTGCGGGCGTATTCGACCTGCGGCTCTTGGCTCTCAGCAGCAGCGATGAGGGCCATGCCTTTGGCGGCAGTGTTTGGTGCTTGCAGGTAGGCGAGGGTTTCGGTGAGCAGCCAGTTGAGCTCAAAGTTGTCGGCGGGATAGGCGGGATCGAGTTTCGCGATGATCGCGGCGACGGTGGCGTCGTCGGGATTGCCAAAGCGGTGCAAGACGATCTCGATGAGGCGCACGTAGCCGAGGCGTTGCTCAGGCGTGAGCTTGGCGAAGTCGTGCTTGAGCAGCGCGGCGAGGATTGCATCGCGGGATTTTGAATCGGGCTGATAGGACGGATCGGTCCGATGGGTCTGACACACGCCGGTGCGGCGCGTGAGAGCGAGCAAGGCTTCGAGCTGTGCGGTGACGTTGGTCTCGGCGAGCGCTTTGTCCTGCCATTCGGCGAGCGGCTGATGCTCCAGCGCGGTGCGGGCGGCGGCGCGGATGTAGCGGTCGGAACTGCTGAGATGCGGCCAGGCGGTGGCGACGGCTTTGGGGTCTTGTTTGCCGTGGAAGGCTTCGAGTGAGCGGCGGAGCGCCACCGCTTTGTCTGACTCGTTGGACCGGTCGGACTTGTCAGACAGCTGAGTGCTCTCTTTCCCCGCATAACTCACCCGATACAGCCCGCTCTGCACGCGGCGGCCGCCGATGGTAAAATACATCGCGCCGTCTTGGCCGATGATCGCATCACTCACGGGCAGCGGACCGCCGGTGACGAATTCTTCCTTCGTGGCGGTGTAGGTGCTGCCGTTGGGTGTGAGATGCACGGCGTAGATTTTGCCCCAGCTCCAGTCGAGCGCGTAGAAAGCGTTTTGGTATTTGGTGGGGAACTTCGCGCCGTAGCCGAAGGTGCAGCCCGTGGGCGAGCCGGGGCCGATGTTCAGCGTGGCGGGCAGGTTGTCGATGTAGAACTCGGGATACTTGCCTGCGCCGTTGCGCCAGCCGAACTCCGCGCCGCTGACGACGTGGTTGATGCGCGTGGGGCGATACCACGAGGTGTTGAAGTCATACTCCATGTCCGCGTCATAGACGAAGAGCTCGCCGTCGCGGTTCACGCCGCCGTCGTAGATGTTGCGGAAGCCGCTGGCGAAGATCTCGAAGGTCTTTCCATCCGGCGTGAAGCGATACACGATGCCGCCGGGTGCCATGACGTGGCGGTTGTGGCCGCGACCGTCCGGCATGCGCGGGAGCAGATGGTCATCGCCCCACAGTTTGGCAACGGGCGAGCTGTCCGGCGTGCCGGCCTTCGGGCCTTCTTTGAGCACGGCGTTGTTGCCGCTGATGAGGTAAAGGCCCTTGCCGTCCGGCGTCTTCAAAATGGCATGCACACCGTGGTCGCTGCCCGCGTCGAACTCACGCAGCATCTCCACTTTGTCCGGCATGTCGTCGCTGTTGCTGTCGGTGATGCGGTAGATGCCGCTGGGGATCTTTTTCTCGTAATCATTCACGCCGACATACAGCGCCCCGAAGGCAAAGAGCATGCCGTTCACGCCACGGATGTCCGCAGGCACTTTTTCGATGTCGCCCAGGCTCAGGGTCTGGCCTGCGGCGGGCGCTTTGAATCGATAGAGCATGCCATACTGGTCGCTCACGTAGATGCGGCCCGCGTCATCGGTCGTGAGGTTCACCCATGAGCCCTGTTCGCCGCCCGGCACGCTGTAAATGAGCTCCACCTTGAAGTCCTTCAGCGTCTTGATGTTCGACACCGGCGTCGCCACATTCGCGCCGATCGCGGGCCCGACCGCGTCGGGGCGTTTGGGCTTGGCTTTGCCTTTTCCCTTCGCCTTGGCGTCTTGCGCCATCAAAGAGCACGGCAAAGTCAGGGCGGAGAGCAGCAGGGAGGTGAAAAGCAGTCGTCTCATGGTTGGTCACGTGGTTAAACGCACCACTTTCGCAAAACCTGCCAGCAAAAACTGTGTCGGATCTGGCAAAGGGTGGCTTCGGGATTGATTCTTGACGAAGCATGGGATCGCGGCTTTTCTGCTTTCAGGAATCTGAAACATGATTCCGAAGATTATCCGCCCTTCGGCAGTAAGCGCCCTCGATCATTTCAGGGTAGCCGAGCCCGAAGGGCTTTTCTTTTCCCACCATGGCCACAGCAATTCTCATCGACGGCGACTTCTTTCTCCGGCGCTACCGCGCCATCCACGGCAAGCAAAGCCCGCAAGACGTGGCCGATGGAATGCACCGGATGTGCCTCGATCACCTCAACCAGAGTGGCCAGCGCCGGAACCTCTACCGCATCTTCTTTTACGACTGCCCGCCGCTCACCAAGAAGGCGCATCACCCCATCAGCGGCAGCGCGGTCGATTTCTCGAAAACTCCCGTGGCCATCTGGCGAACCGAATTTCACGAGGCACTGAAAAAGCTGCGCAAGGTGGCGCTGCGACTCGGCTATTTGAACGAGCACGTCGCACATTGGACCCCGCGACCGGAAAAGCTCAAACAGCTCCTGCTCGGCAAGATCACCGCTTCTGCTCTTCAGGAGGAAGATGTGCTCTACGCCGCCCCGCAAAAAGGCGTGGATATGCGGATCGGTCTCGACATCGCCTCGATCTCCTTCAAAAAACAGGCGGACCAGATCATTCTGATCGCTGGTGACAGCGACTTCGTCCCGGCAGCCAAGCTGGCCCGGCGGGAAGGCATCGACTTCATCCTCGATCCCATCTGGGCCACCATACGCAGCGATCTCCACGAGCACACTGATGGTCTTCGCACCGTGCTACAACGTCCGTCATCGCCAGGCGCATGAGTAGCCGCTGCGGCGATGCCCTCTGGCTGAGGAATACAACGTGCGATTAGCGATGTAATCGCTTCGCTAGACACGACGCTAAACGACCTCAGTATGTTTGTCTGATGAACGAAACCTTAGCCACCAAGCTTTTTGAGTATCTCGACGCACGTCGTGCTGAATCCAAGGTCTCGGGCAACTTGCGCGGTTGGTTAGAAATAGAGGCCGATTCTGAGTAAGATGTCTGGCATTTTTGGCGGAACAAGACTGCGAGGAATTGAATCTATGCTTTCAATTTATCGCCTTTATTGAAAGTCAGCTTGCAGATTTATCGCCCTAGAGCCACTTTTGGCCATGTTTCAACGTTGGGCAGAGGCTGAGTGGCAGCGAAAGTTGGCCACGCCATTCGTGCAAATCCTGTTTGGCGCACGCCAGACGGGGAAGTCCACGCTTCTCAAGGAGCTGATCCCGAATCCGGCGCTGCGGCTGGATTTTTCGGACCCAGGGCAGCGGTCGAGCTTCCTGAGCCAGCCGCAGCAGCTCATCGGCATCTGCAAGGCCATGCCGAAGGCAGCGGAGCCGCCAGCGGTCGTGATTGATGAGGCACAGAACGTGCCGGCCATCTTTGACGCGGTGCAGCATCTCTACGACGGCGACAAGAACCGCTGGCGCTTCGTGCTCTGCGGCAGCTCGGCGCGGAAGCTGCGCCTGCTTGGCACCAACCTGCTGCCTGGGCGCTGCATGGTCAGCCATCTTTATCCGCTGACGACAGCGGAGAGGCCCTGCATCGAAGCGCAGGCGCTTTCTTTCACGCCTGCATCCCCGCTGCCGTGGGCGGTGCTTCCCAGCCCGCTGAGTCTGCCGACCTGGCCTGCCGTGGATCTGCCCGCCCGCCTGGCCTGGGGCGAGCTGCCGGGCATCGTGAGCGTGGAGGAAAGTCTCCGCGCCGATCTGCTGCGTGCCTACAGCATGGTCTATCTGGCAGAGGAGGTGCGGGGCGAGGCGCTGGTGAAGGA
>JBEIGR010000570.1:0-3772 GCA_040381795.1 Verrucomicrobiaceae bacterium
CTGGCAAAGCCAAGCTCACGCTCGATGAGTATCTCGCCCGGCAATCCAACGGCGATGAGGCGAAGGAGCGCTTCACCAAGTTCGATAAGGACAAGGATGGCTTTCTTTCTCGCGAAGAGTTCATCAAGGGCGGGAAGTGACGCAATGCGGCGCTTAGTTGCGCGTTGGTAGTTGTCACCGCCATCCACCAACCTCATGAACCGCCTCCGCTTCACCCTCTGCCTCACGGCCGCCCTGTTCGCTGCTCACTCGTTTGCCGCCGATGACTTGAAGAAGGTCGCGTCGGCTCTCGACGGCTACCGTTTTGAGTTCCCCTGCCGCGATCCGATGCCGGAGAATCCCAAACCCGGCGCGGACGGCATCTCCGCTCGCATGACAGATGACCCGAAGACGAACGACAAGTTCACCGATGTGAAAACCTTCGGCGGCGAGGCTGGCAAGCGCTACAAAGTGACCCTGCGCGTGCGCGGCGTGGTGGAGCCGATGATGTATAAAGACGGCCAGCAGGTCGGTGAGCGCTTCTACATCGGTGGTGTGCCGAACAACAAGACCTACAACATCTACCAGCTCAGCGTGTCATCGCCCGCCCAGCACTTTTTCTTCAATCGCGATGACAAAGTCGGTCATCGCATCTTCACGATCGACTACACCGCCACCATCGAGATTGACGGCGGTGCCACCCTCACCCTCCACGGCGACGGCCAGAACGGCCACATGATCACGAACTTCGCCAAGCTCGTCGTGCCCGACGTGGCTCCGGCACCACAGCCCTTCAACGGACAATTCATCCAGCTCGATGTCGTCGATGTCACTGAGGTGAAATAAGATACACCCTGCTCTCCTTATCTGACTTATGCGCTCTCTTCATCTCCTCCTCGCTCTCACCGCCCTCGCACTCCCAGCCTTCGCTCAGAAGGCGAAGGAGAAGAAGCCGGATCGTCCACAGCCGCCGACGAGGCCGTTTGATGCGCCGAGTGCACCGAAGTTCACGCGGTTGGATGGCAAGCCGGGTGTGAATGCGCCGGTTGATGTGGATGGGGATTTCGTCATCGGGCCGGACTATGTCGCTCCGCCGGAGGCGAAGGTGGTTGAAGGCGTGCCGCAGGGCGTGGTGAAGCAGTTCGTGATGGAGTCGAAGGACTGCAAGCTCTTCAATCCCGGCATCGCGCGGGATGTTTTCGGCACCGTGGACCCAAACAATCCGAAGACGCTCATCGTGGAGACGCATCCCATCGATTACCAGCGCTTCGTGACAGTGTATGTGCCCGCGCAATATGTCGCAGGCACGGAGGTGCCCTTCCTCGTGGGACATGACGGACCGCGCGGAAAGCCGGACATGACGCTGCCGCGCATCCTCGACAATCTCATTGCGCAAAAGCGTGTGCCGGCGCAGGTGGCCATCCTGATCTCCAGTGGCGGTGGCGATGCGCAGGGACATGAGCGCGGTCGTGAGTATGACACGATGTCCGGCCTGTACGCGGAGTTCATCGAGAACGAGGTGCTGCCGCTCGTGGAGAAGAATGCGGGCGTCAAACTTACCAAGGATCCCGAAGGCCGCGCCACGATGGGCAGCAGTTCCGGTGGATCGTGCGCGCTGGCGATGGCGTGGTATCGCACGGATTTGTATCATCGCGTGCTGACCACCTCGGGCACGTTTGTGAACCAGCAGTGGCCTTTCAATCCCGAGACGCCGGATGGCGCATGGGGTTTCCACAGCAAACTCATCCCCGAGAGTCCCAAGAAGCCGCTGCGCATCTATCTGGCCGTGGGAGATCGTGATCTGCTCAATCCGAACGTCATGCGCGATGACATGCACGACTGGGTGGAGGCGAATCACCGCATGGCGAAGGTGCTGAAGGCCAAAGGCTATCCCTATCAATATGTCTATTGCCTGAATGTCGGTCACGGCCTCGGCCCTGCGCGTTCACAGATTCTGCCGCAGGCGCTGGAGTGGCTGTGGAAAGGGTATGCGGCGAAGTAGGCTGCCACGAGCGCATGAGATCATGATGGGCAGAATGCATCAGGCGTGCTATGCAGGCGGGATGAAGTTCCCATGGTTGCTGATTTTTCCTGTGATGGCCGCACACGCGGCAGACGTGCGTCTGGTGGATGCGAAGGCGGTGGTTTCCGCCGAATGGAAGGGGCGTGAGACGCGCACGGTAGCCAGCTTCGATGTGCCCCCCTTGTCCGCAGATGCGCTGACGCGTTTCGGCGGATTAGCGGCGGAGAAACAAAGGGCGACGGGCTTTTTCCGTATGGAGAAGATCAGCGAGCGCTGGTGGATGATCGACCCCGAAGGCGGGCGCTTCGTCTTCGCAGGTGTTTGCTCGCTGAAGCCGGAATCGAAACTGGCGGCGAAGGAACCGTTTGAGAAGCTTTTTGGAACGTCAGAGGCCTGGGCCACGAAAACGCTCGATCTGCTCCGCGAGCATGGTTTCAACGGCTGCGGAGGGTTTTCCGATCACGAGACGATCCGCAAGGCAGAAAAGCCGATGCCCTACACGGTGACGTTGGGTCTGATGAGCGGCTTTGGGAGGAAACTGGGCCTCACCCATGCGGACTCCGGGCACACGGGCTATGCGGACGATGTGCTGCCGGTGTTTGAGCCTGGTTTTGCCGAGTTCTGCGCTACGGAATGCCGTGCACGACTCGCTGCGATGAAGGATGATCCGTGGCTCGTCGGTGTCTTCTCCGACAATGAGCTGCCCATCAAAAAGGACATGTTGGATCGCATGCTCAAACGCGGTGGTGCCACGCAAGCTGCAGCGGAAGCTTTCATGAAGGGAAAAGGAACCGTCACCGATGAACTGCGCCGCGACTTTGTGGAGCATGTCTTTGACACCTACTTTCGCCTCACGACGCAGGCGCTCCGTGAGGTGCTGCCGCAGCATCTGTGCCTCGGCTCACGCTTTCACGGGCCTGCGAAGCATGCCAGCGGTGCGTGGAAGGCGGCGGGCCGCTGGTGTGATGCCATCTCGATGAACTATTACGATCACTGGAACCCGCAGAAGGAGCACCTGCGCCAATGGCACGAATGGTCCGGCAAGCCGTGCCTGATCACCGAGTTCTATGTCAAAGGTATGGACAGCGGCATGGGCAACACCAGCGGTGCCGGTTGGGTGGTGAAGACGCAGGCAAATCGTGGTGACTTCTACCAAAACTTTGCCCTCGCTTTGCTCGAATCGAAAACCTGTGTCGGCTGGCATTGGTTCAAATACATGGACAACGATCCCACGAACACGAAGACCGATGCCTCCAACCGCGACAGCAACAAAGGCATCCTGAATGCTCGTTATGAAGCCTACACGCCCTTGCTCGATGCGATGCGCGAACTCAACAGCCGCGTCTATCCGCTGATTGAGCACTTTGATTCAGCCAAGCCATGACATCCTCACCCGTTTCTCGCCGCCGTTTTATCGCCGGAACCTTGGCGGCCAGCACGCTGCCAAGTTTCTCATCCGCTGCGGAAGCCGATAATCCAGATATCTGCATCTACGGCGGCACGGCGAGTGGCGTGATGGCGGCGGTGACGGCTGCGAAGCAGGGACGCAGCGTCGTGCTCATCGAGCCGAGTCGATGGCTTGGCGGCATGACGGGCGGTGGTTTGAGCCATGTGGACTGGGGACGCGGGAAGGCGGTGGGTGGCACGGCTTTGAGCATCCTGTCGAAGAACTACGACGATGCCCAGTATCGGCAGGTGTTTCGGGATTTGGTGAAGAAGTATCACATCCGCGTGATCTATGAGCATCGCGTGAGTGCCGTGCAGAAGGAA
>JBEIGR010000571.1:0-3771 GCA_040381795.1 Verrucomicrobiaceae bacterium
CCGGGCAATGAAGGTAGCTACCTAGGTCCTTATGGTTACACGACCTCCATCTCAGAGGCCGTGGATATTCGGGGAAGCCTTCAACCTCTGGCACCAATCGACAACGTGAACGGCACTGCCAGCCTGAGTGGCAGCGACACCGTGGATGTAGCCCAACTCGAAGCGCAGATCGCCGACCTCCAAACCAAACTGCCACTCGTCCTCGACCGGTTGCGTTCCCACAACCTCATCAGCATGTCATGAGGCGAAGAGAGCTAAGTTCGTTGCGCAACGAGCTTAGCCACGATTTTTTCCTCCAGGCTCCAGGAATACCCGGCGCTGACGGTTCCATTTAACGGCGGGCGGAGTCCAGCCCGGAGGTGGCGCAATAGCAAACCATGCTTCGGCAGCATCCCTTGTGACAAGTTCACGGTAGTGCTTGAAGATGATCGACGTTGAGTTGCCAGCCTCCAGTGCAACTTGGTTGGCATTCTGAATCAGCGCTACCCGATAACTGATGAACGAATGCCGCAGCACGTTATGCGGCCATCCCACGCCAGCTTTACGCGCCAATGCGGTCGCTTGGCGGAAATAGTCTCCATCCGGAATGACTTTGCCTTGTCGAGGAACCAAGCTGAGCCATTGGGCAAGGTTTTCGCTTACCGGGATGATGCGTCGTGAAGCCGTTTTGGCTTGATCGGCGCGAAGTTCGATAATCCGCCGATCAAGATCGACGGCACTCCATGCGAGACGTGCCAACTCCGCCGCACGCAGGCCCGCAAAGGCCCCGATCGCGTACAGAGGCAGCAGATGCGATGGGGCCTGCTGAAGAAGATTCCGCATCTGATCTGGCAGGAAAATTTCTGTGACCGTGTTTCCTTCCTTCACCTTGGAAATCAATTCAGCTTCGGTGGCTTCCGACTTCGGAAGATACGAGCGAGATTTGGCGAACGAGAAGAAAACTTTGACCATGCGCAATGTGTTGTTGCGCGTGACAGGAGAAACCTTCAGTCCCCGCAACCAATCGTCGATGTCGCAGCTCTTCAACTGGCGAAGTTCACCAGGAAAGGCCTTGGCGAAGCGATGCAGGGTGTGAGCCAATTGCTCCTGATAGCGTTTGCTGGCCTGATCCTCTGCTTTGGCCTTGAGAAACTCATCCACCACATGCGGAATCATGGCTCCGAACTTCACGCCATTCGTCCGGGAAAGAAACTCCTCCACCACCGAGAAAAGAGGCACCTCACCAAGCCGCTTGCGACATTGCATGTATTCCTCGACAGCGGCGAGCAGCGGAGGACCTGCCTGTCCGAGAATACCTCGTGCCGCGATATAGGCCTCGCGCTCCTGAGGACGCAGATCATTGGTTTGAGACAGTCCTTCCTGGATTTTCTGCGCCATTGTTCGCGCTTCCTGCTTGGCCAGTTCAGCAGAGGCAAAGCTACGCCGAACCCGCTTTTGATTGAGGTAGAAAGCCACCGTGTAGCGGGTGCGCCCATTCACCAAACCTCGATAGATCGGAACAATGGCCGAACCATGCTTGATCTGCATAAAAGGGCGGTTTTTGGAGGCCCCAATCCTCCGTTTTGTCATGCTTTTGTCGTGCATGCCACCGGTAGGGGTGTCAACCGCGTGGTGCTCAACCCTCATAACCCCTTGATTATGAAGATGGTGGGTAGGGCTGGGTTCGAACCAGCGTAGGCGTAAGCCAGCAGATTTACAGTCTGCCCCCTTTAACCGCTCGGGCACCTACCCATCTCCTTCCTTGCGGAAGGGCGGCGATTATGACGGTGCCGGACGGGAATGCAACTCTCGATTTGCAGGAAGTTTGAGGGGAGTGAAAGCAGCCCCGTCGAGCTCACTTTTCCGCCAGCAGGAGCTTCTTGCAGTGGGCGAGGCCGCCGAGCTTATCGGCGGGGAGCTTCGGCCAGGCGAGTTTCATTCGCTGCATCTCATGGAGGATGGCGGCGCTGACGATGAGGCGCATGTTTTTCTTGTCATCGGCCGGGACGACATACCAGGGGCAGTCCTCGGTGCCAGTGGTGTGGATGGCATCCTCGTAAGCGTGCATGTAGTCCTTCCAATGTCCACGCTCACGCACGTCAGCCTCCTCAAACTTCCAGTTTTTGCTCGGCGTGTCGATGCGGGCCAGGAAACGCTTCTTCTGCTCTTCCTTGGAGACGTGCAGGAAGAACTTCACGATGCGGATGCCATTTCGATGGCTGTAGGTTTCAAAATTGCGGATGTCCTTCAAGCGGTCGTCGAAGAGCTTGGGAATGTTCTGCGTCGTCTTGGTGGGAAGGCGCTGGATTTTCGTGACGATCTCTGAATGCACGCGACAGACGAGCACCTCCTCGTAGTAGCTGCGGTTGAAAATGCCGATGCGGCCACGCGGCGGCATGACGCGGTTCGTTCTCCAAAGGAAGTCGTGGTCCAGCTCGGCCTCGGTGGGCCGTTTGAAGGCGTGGGATTCCACGCCCTGCGTGTTTACGCCACTCATCACATGCTTGATCGTGCTGTCTTTGCCCGCAGCGTCCATGGCCTGGAAAATGAGCAGCAGGCCCTGGTGGTTCTGCGCATACATCTTCTGCTGGAGCTCGTCGATCTCGACACGGAACTCAGCAATGAGCGATTCATAGTGCGCATCATCTTGATAGAGATCCTTCACCTTGGTTTTCGCCTTCTTCATGCGGAAGGGCTTGCCATCCGGCACGCGAAAATCGTCGAGGTCGAGTTTGAGCTTCATGGGATCGTTGAGTTGGGTTATTTCGGCACGCCCATCTCCTGGCGGACGCCGTTTCCTTTGTCGCGAACCCTCGAATTCGGGCAATTAGCCGGTTCCGTGGTGTAATTGCGATGGTTCTCCGGCTTCACGCGGCCGCCATTGGCGGTCGGCGTCTCGAACCAGACCTTCGAGTGCTCCACATCCGAGCAATCATGGATTTCTTTCCCCGTGTAGCGCTCCGACCACATCACGGACCAGTTGTCGAGGTAAGCCCATTTTTTGGGGACGGTGATGGTGCCGATGCGGGAAACCTCATCCGTGGCCTCGTCGATCACCTCCGCGCTCCACTCGGTGCCTTTGCGGCTGCTGCCGCTTTTGAAAAGGCGGAGACGGTAACGCCGCCCCACCTGCCAGTCGTAAGGCACGATCACATGATAGCCCTCCCCTTCCCCATCGAACTTTTTCGCGAGACCCGGCCCACGAGCACCCAGCGCATTCCAGATCGAAAAGATCGCCACCTTGCCCTCGCTGCCATCGGGGCGTCTGCCGAGTGTTTGCAGGCCAAAGTAGGCCGTCTCACCCTTTTTCAGCGAAACCTGGTGCGACCAAAAATAGCCCACGCCCTCCTCCGGCTCCAATTCGATGACCAGCGTGTGCTCAAAGCTGAGGAAGCCCTCCTTGCCATCGTCATTCATCGGCAGCGCCGGCCAGTTCCAATCGGTGTAGGTGCCTGTCGGCCCATGACGATGATCTGCCGCGTGAGCAGTGGAAAGGCCTGCCAGAAGCAGGGATGCGATGAAAAGAAGGCGGCGGACGTTCATCATGAAGGGTGCGCAGAGCATGCCGCACCCGCGTTTCATTCCAAGGTGGATTTTCTCTGCCCAGCACAAGAATACCACGACCGGAAACTTTCCGCGCTTCACGCCTCGCCGCTCTTCCCGTATTCTCTTCTCATGAAACGGCTCGCTTTCTTCCTATTCGCCCTTTGCCCTTCGCTCTTTGCCCAAAAGGACGGCATCCAAACGAAGACCACCTACGCCAAGGCCTACGGCGAGACCAAAAACGCCGTC
>JBEIGR010000572.1:0-3769 GCA_040381795.1 Verrucomicrobiaceae bacterium
GTGCCTCTGTGGTGAAGAAAACCGCTGAGAGTGAACCACAGAGGCACGAAGGACACAGAGGACTGCTCGGGAAAGTCACTGCCGCAGGAAGTCATCGAGAGTCTCTCATTGAAACGCCAAGGACTTTTTGCGGTGGCGACTTTTCCACTTTCCTCACTTCTTCATCAAGCCGAGCACCGCAGAGGTCATCGCGGTAACTCCGGTTTCGATCGTGGGTTCTGGGATCGGTTTGAAGTAGGGTGAATGCAGCGAAGGTAGCGTGGTGCCTTTCGCTTTCGCCTCGGCGACGACCTCCGGGTGCTGTGTGCCGAGCCAAAACATGCACAACGGCACTTTTTCCTTCGTGAGGCCATATTCGGCAAAATCCTCCGCGCCCATGATGGGTTCGCGGGTGAGCACTTTTGAGGCTCCGAGAGCCTTTTCGAGGTGCTGACGCACTTCGGCGCAGAGTTCCGGCTGATTGTAGAGAGCAGGAGATTGATCATCGGAGACGAGCACCTCGGGCATTTTTTCCGCCGGCATGCCCGCGGACTCTGCCTGGGCTTTCACGATGCGCTGAATGGATGTGATGAGGTGCTTGCGAGTTTCCGTTTTGTAGCTGCGCAGCGTGAGCTGGAGGCGCACTTCATCGGAGATGATGTTGCTCTTCGTGCCACCGTGGATGCTGCCGATGGTGACGACGGCGGGATCGCCCGGCTTCACCTCGCGGCTGACGATGGTCTGCAAGGCCAGCACGATCTGCGAGGCGAGCACGATGGGGTCTTTGCAAAGGTGCGGCATGGAACCGTGGCCGCCCACGCCCTTCACGATGATCTCGACGCTATCCACATTCGCCAGCGCATAGCCTTCCACGATGCCGACGGTGCCATGAGCCATGTCTGACGAGCAATGCAGGGCGATGGCTTTGTCCGGCTTGGGGAATTTGGAGAACAAACCGGCCCGCAGCATGAGTCGGGCCCCTAACACCCGTTCTTCCGCCGGTTGGCCGATCAAAACGAGCGTGCCTTTCCATTGATCGCGAAGCTTGGAAAGCACGCGAGCCGTGCCGATGAAGCTCGTCATGTGGATGTCATGCCCGCAGGCGTGCATGACGTTCACCTCGCGACCGGTGTCATCCTTCACCACCTTGGTGCTAGCATAGGAAGCGCCCGTTTGCTCCTTCACCGGCAGCGCATCGAGATCCGTGCGCACCAGCAGCGTGGGGCCGTTACCATTCTTCAGCACGCCGACGAGGCCATGGCCACCCACTTTCTCCGTGACCTCAAAACCTGCCGCTCGCAGCTCCTTCGCCACCACCGCAGCCGTTTCGGCCTCGTGCATGGAAAGCTCCGGGTTCGCATGCAGCTCTTTGTAAAGCGTGATGAGAGAAGGCAGCTCGCTTTGAGTGGCCGTGGTGAGATCCGCAGCGAGGAGCGAGGTGGAGACGAGGAGAAGCAGGAGGTGTTTCATGTGAAAGAGATCAGTTTGAAAGCCAGCCCATGGACGCCATCCAATCGGCGCAGCGTTGGGGCCAGGCGTTGATGGGTTTGTTTTCGGCCCGCATGCCGAAGCCGTGGCCGCCTTGAGTGAAGAGGTGCAGCTCGCAGGGGATGTTGTGCTTTTTGTATTCGAGATAGAGCACGGTGGAGGCGGTGGCGTTCTGGCCGTCGTTGTGAGCACAGGCGAGGAACATGGGCGGCGCATCAGCGGGCACGATAAAGCCTTGTTTGAGCTTCGTGGGCTCTTGGGGGTCCACAAAGCCGCCGCCGTAGATCATAACGCCGAAGTTGGGACGATCCAATGGCAGGCCGCGATCACAGGCGAGATGGGCGAGGAGGTTGCCACCGGCGCTGAAGCCGAGGAGGCCGACGCGTTTCGGATCGAGATGCCATTCAGCGGCACGCTGGCGCACGAGCTTGATGGCCTGCGCGGCATCGGCCACGGGTTTTTCGTGTGGTGCGGCCTCATCGCGGGTGGGGGTGCGGTATTTGAGCAAGATGCCGGTGACGCCGATGCTGGCGAGCCACTCACACACCTGCGTGCCTTCATGCACGGCAGAAAGGAAGACGTAACCTCCGCCAGGGGCCACGATGACGCTGGTGCCGTTCGGCTTGGCAGGCTGGAAGAGCGTGAGGGTGGGCTCGTGAATATCGGTGAGGGTGCTTTTGCCTGCTTTGGTGCGGATGAAGTCGGCCGTGGCCTTGGAATGCGGCAGCATCTGGCCTGGAGCGCCTTCCGGCCAGATTTTGATCTCGGCAGGATCAGCGGCGTGAAGGGTGAAGGAGGCTAAAATTGGGGCGAAAAGGTGGCGGAGCATGGGGAGAGGCAAAACGTATGCGGTGGGGGCGACGTTGCGGTTTGGACTCGGAAAGTGAGACCGGAGTGCCCGCATCACGACAAACAAAAAAGCCTGCGAGGTATCCCGCAGGCTTTTTCGAGAATGACCAAGTGGTTCGATGCCTACTCGTCGGAGGCGGCTGAACTGCTGCTTTTCGGAGCTGCGCCTTCTTTCTTGTCCGCCAGCTTCTGCTTCACCGCAGCCTCGATCTCCTCATAGACGCTGGTGTCGTTGCGAAGCACTTCCTTGGCGGCATCACGCCCCTGGGCGAGCTGGGTGCCTTTGTAGCTGATCCACGAGCCGCGTTTTTGCAGAATCTCGAAGTCCATCGCGAGATCGAGCAGGGAGCCGACATTGCTGATGCCTTCGTTGTACATGATGTCGAACTCGGCTTCGGTGTAGGGCGGGGCGAGCTTGTTTTTGACGACCTTCACCTTCGTGCGGTTGCCGGTGACGGTGCCATCGGTGGTCTTGATGGCTCCGATGCGGCGGATATCCACGCGGACGCTGGCGTAGAATTTGAGGGCCTTGCCGCCAGGGGTCGTTTCGGGGTTGCCGAACATGACGCCGATCTTTTCACGGATCTGGTTGGTGAAGATGACGGTGGTGCGGGCTTTGCTGATGATGGCGGTGAGCTTTCTTAGGGCGGCGCTCATGAGCCGGGCCTGGGCACCGACGGTGCTATCTCCGATTTCACCTTCGAGTTCCTGACGGGTGACGAGGGCGGCCACGGAGTCGATGACGACGACGTCGAGGGCATTGGAACGAACAAGCGTCTCGCAGATGCGGAGGGCTTCTTCACCGCTGCTGGGCTGGGAGACGAGCAGTTCGTCCATCTTCACGCCGAGGCGGCGCGCATAGCCGGGATCGAGCGCGTGCTCCACGTCGATGAAGGCGGCCAAACCACCGGCTTTTTGAGCCTGGGCTATGACAGTGAGGGTGAGAGTCGTCTTACCGGAGGATTCCGGGCCGTAGATTTCGACGACACGGCCACGGGCGAAGCCGCCGACGCCGAGGGCCTGATCGATCAAGAGATTACCGGTGGGGATGACGGAGACATCGACTTTGCTCTCTTCACCCATGCGGAGGATGGAGCCTTCGCCGTAGTCTTTTTGGATTTGCTGGATGGCCAGATCCAGATTCCGGGCACGAGCCTCGGCGACTTTGTTGCTGGCGGTTTCGGAGGGGGATTCTTTGGGGGCGCGGGCCATGGTGATGTGGGTTTGGAGGTTTAAAAAAGCTGTTCGCCAGAACAGAAAACGCATTTTCACGATGCCGTAAAGGCTTTTTCCTGCTGAGGCGGAGATTTGTGTCCGAGGGGCCTCTTCGATACGGCCTTTTCCCTCTCGCGGGCCGGACTGCGCTCGGGAGCGGTGTCGTCGATGCAAGGTACCCTTGCATCTCTGCCACCGCACTCCACGACGCTGATGCGGTTTCGGGACGATTGGAAAC
>JBEIGR010000573.1:0-3765 GCA_040381795.1 Verrucomicrobiaceae bacterium
ACCTCCGAGGTGGCCGGCTGCTTCCTCACCCGCGTTTTGCATCAGGGAAACTACCTCACCGGCCGCCAGTACATGAAGCACGGCCTGCGCCTGTGGTTCTGCAAATCGCCCACGGACTCTGTCTGCGAGCTCACGGAGATCGGCCCCACCTTTCAGTCCCGCCTTCCGACCTACCAGCTCGATCGCGAATTGCTCGATGAGCATCTGCTGGAGGAGGCGCAAATGTATGGCTGCGAGCTGATGCGCCCCGCCACCATCAAAACGATCTCGCTTTCCGAGGACAGCACGCCTCACACGCTCGAGATCATGCCGTTGGAAGGCCAGATGCGCATCGTGACCTCCCGCTGGGTGCTCGATGCCTCCGGCAAGGCCGCCGTGCTCGCCAAAAAAATGGGCATGCTCCGCAGTTTTGCCGAGGAACATCCCACCTCCTCGATCTGGTGCCGCTTCACCAACGTCAACGACCTCGATAGCTTCAAAAGCCGCCGCAGGCATCCCGGCCTCACCATGGGCGCGAAGGCTAACCGCACCTCTGCCACGAACCACCTCATGGGCCACGGCTGGTGGAGCTGGATTATTCCTTTGCCGGACGGCAGCTTCAGCGCCGGCGTCACCTGGGATCGCCGCATTTACAATCCGCCGGAAGGCCCCAATCCGCTCGCCCGCCTCCAGGCGCATCTGCTCACGCATCCGATCGGTAAGTTGATGTTTGAAAATGCCATCCCCGACGAGGACGATGTCTTTTCCTACAAGAATCTCATCTATCGCTCCGACCGCATCGCAGGCAATCGCTGGATCATCGTCGGTGATGCCGCTGGCTTCATGGACCCGCTCTACAGCCACGGCCTCGATTTCTGCGCCCACACCGTTTCCGCCGCCACGGAGATGATCCTCCGCGAGTTGAAAGGCGAGTGCGTGAAGGAAACCGTCGATTACCTCAACCTCGCCTACCCGCGTGCTTGGCGCACTTGGTTCGATGCGCTCTACAAAGAGAAATATTTCTACCTCGGTGATGCCGAGCTCATGCACGCCGCCTTCCTCATGGATCTCGGCGCTTATTTCATCGGCCCCGTGCGAGGCGTTTACATGGATCCCGAAAACGAATGGAAGCAGATGCCCTACAACGGCACCGCAGGCGCTCTCTTCGGTCGCTTCATGGCCTTCTACAACCGCCGCCTCGCCCACCTCGGCCGCGAACGCATCCGCAAAGGCATTTACGGCATGAAAAACCACGGCCACTTCTGGTCGCCGCGCTTCAGCTTCTCGCCAGATCCCAGCGCCCTGCGTCTTCTCTGGGATGGCGTCAAAATCTGGATCAAGGCCGAGATCACCACCGCGCTCGCTCCCTCGCGTGCCACCGTGGCGGAGCCGATCATGAAGCCAGTCATGGCGGAGGCTTGAGGTGAGGCGCGGGCTGCTTTAAGGGCCGCTGCCCGTGTTACCTTCCCTCAACCAGCTCAAACTTCCCGATCCCTGGCAGCACCAGGCGGTGAACCTGTTGCGAGACGGCACCGATGTCGTCGTGAGCGCCCCCACCGGGGCTGGGAAGACTTACATCTTCGAGCTGCTACATCAGGGCCGTCATCTGCAAGGTCAGGCCATTTACACCGTGCCCACGCGGGCCCTCGCGAATGACAAATACGCCGAGTGGAAGGACGCGAAGTGGAATGTCGGCATCGCTACGGGAGACATCGCGGAGAATGTGGATGCGCCCGTCGTGGTGGCCACGCTGGAGACGCAGCTTGAGCGTCTCGTGCGCGGTGAAGGCCCCGCGCTGCTCGTGATCGACGAATACCAAATGATCTCCGATCACGCTCGCGGAGCGAACTACGAAGCCGCCATCGCTCTCGCGCACGCGAATACTCGCTTGCTGCTGCTCAGCGGCTCCGTGGCCAACCCGGAGGATGTCGTGGTGTGGATGCGTTCGCTGAATCGCAAAGCCGAAGTCGTTTTGACCAAGGAACGCCCGGTGCCTCTCGAAGAAGCGCCGATGGAGGCGCTGCCACAGCGGCAGAAGCAGTTTGAAAATTACTGGCCGCGTTTCGCTGCGGCGGTGATGCTCGCCGATCTCGCCCCGCTGCTCATCTTTGCACCTCGACGCAAGGAAGCGGAGTCGATTGCACGACGTCTCGCGGCGGATCTGCCGATGGGTGATCCGCTGGATCTCACGCCGGAGCAGCGGGCCGTGTGTGGCAAGGACCTTGCCACGCTCATCGAGCGGCGCATCGCCTTCCATCACAGCGGCCTTTCGTATGGCGCACGAGCCGGTGTGATCGAACCGCTCGCCAAAGCAGGCCAGCTTCGCGTCATCGTGGCCACGATGGGACTCGCCGCAGGCATCAATTTCTCCGTGCGCAGCGTTCACGTCGCTGGGACGACCTTCCACGATGGTCGCAGCGAGCACAAACTCGCGCCGGATGAGCTGTTGCAAATGTATGGCCGTGCCGGACGACGTGGCCTGGATGACAAAGGCCACGTCATCACCAGCCGCGACAGCCCTTCGATCTTCGATGCGAGACCTGCGAGGCTTCATCGCAGCGCCTTGCTCGCTTGGCCGATCTTTTTGCGCGTGATGAAGCATGCGGCACTGAAGCAAGAAAACCCCTTCGAGGCCGCCAACCGCTTCGCCGAACGTCTTTTCGCCAAAGTGCCGCCTTTGCTCGGTTTGGAAGAAAACGTCCCCCACATGCCTCCCGAGGCCGAAAAGGCTCTTTTCGGTCTCGAAGCCACCGAGAAGCAGATTTTGAACTCCACCGGCGAGTGGGAGCGAAAGCACAAGCACGTCCTCGAACGCGTGCCGCTGAGCCGCGTGCACGCGATGCTCACCGTTCCGGCCTTCGCGGCGAAGTTTGCGCACGGCATTGGCCGTGTGGGAAAGATCCGTCGCGAGAAAGAGGTGACCTACGGGGTCGAGATCAGCCTTGGCACGCCGGAGGGTGACCTCATCAAACCCACGAAGTCCATCCGTCGCCTGCTCAAGCTGCCTCGCCAAACGGAGACCATTCCGCTGGAGGAAATCACCGTGCTGCATGCCGGTGAACTCGCGAAAGCCATCCTCGCGAATGTCGAGGAGGTCGTTCAAGACGTCGCGCCGGAGTTCATTGGCACGGTGGTGAAGGAGAATCTCGTGTTTGCCTGCTTCGATCTCGCCCCGGTGGAGGTCATGGCCTACGAGGACAGCCATGGAAAGCGGCTCTTTCATCCGCAGGAGCGCAGCATCGTGGTCAAAAACGAAACGGGCATCCATTCGCAGGCCTCCACCACGGATCGTGAGCCGCGTTCCGGCTCGCCGATTCATGCGTGGCGCACGCTGGGTCTCATCGATGCCGATGGCGTGCCGACACGGCGCGGCGAGATCTTCAGCTTCTTCCAGCATGGCGAGGGCCTGGCCGTCGTGGCCGCTTTGGAGGATGAAAGCTATCCCGCCGATGATCTCGTGCACCATCTGGCGAATCTGCGCAGCGGCTCGAAGTTCGATCTGCCTCTCGATTGCGGCTCCGAGCGGCTCGCGGCCGTGTGCCGCGGCACCTTTGGTTTCATTAATCACCACGGTTACCTCGAAAACGGCCTGCCGGTCGATTACGGCGAGGGCGCGGCGGAGTTGCTCGATGCCATGCTGCATCCCGAGCGCTCCGGCGCGGCCGAGATGAAGGCCGGCATCGCCGAGGGCGACATCTCACGCACTTATGTGGAGTGGCTCAGCCTTTTGAGGCACGTCATGCATGCGCCGGATCATCCGTGGAAACGCTGGATGGCGCTCAAAGA
>JBEIGR010000574.1:0-3761 GCA_040381795.1 Verrucomicrobiaceae bacterium
TGGACCAAAACGGGTCGAGGCCGATGAAAAGCGCATCTCCCCATTCGAAGGCGAAGTAGCTGTGCTTGTCGTTTCCATCAGTGGGGTTCGGGAAATAGGTGTGACGCATGCCGAGCGACCACTTCGACATCTCCGGGTCGCTGCCGCGTTCGCCGTCGTGATTACCCAGCACCATGAAAATCGGCACGCTGTGCGCGATGCGGCCCATGTAGTAGCGCTGCGCTTTGTATTGCGACTCGGAGCGCGTGTAGAACCTGCCAAACTTGTCCACCATCGTCGTGTCGCCGAGGTCGATCATGAAGTCCGGCTTGTCGGAGAGCATGTTCGCCAGTGATTGCTGATAAACACGGACATCGGTGTTGTTGTCGAGATGCGAGTCCGCCTGCATGACGAAGGAAAACTTCGATCCAGCCTTCCGCTGCGTGTGAAAGCTGCGCATCGTATCCTGCACCGCCTCGCCGCCCGCGCGGCGATAGGTGAGGCGGTAGATGTAGCCCGTGTCCGGCTTCAAACCGCCGAGCACGAAATTTTTCGGCACGCCGGCCTCCAGCTTCAGCGGTTCGGTGCGTAATCGGGCCATTCCTGGTCCGTGTGTAGGGGCAGGAATGCCCCGAATACTTTCGCCATACTCGATGAAGGCCTCCATCTCCTCCCATGCGAGCACGCTGATGGTCATGGATTCGGCTCCCGGTCGGCAAAGCCACACATTGAACAGATACGGCGGCACCACCGCAGGCTCGACTTGGCCGCCCTGGCCTGCGCCGCCTTTCGGCTTCTCCTCCGGCGCGGCGGCGATCAGCAGCAGGCCGAGCGCAGCAAACCCAAGTGACATGAAGAGTGGCTTCATGGCTTTTTGCCTCCTTTCTTCCCACCTTTACCACCTTTGCCGCCGCCCTTCATTGCAGGCTCTCTGGCGGGATCGTAGTTTGGATTGGGCTTCGGCATTTCGGCTCCGACTTCCTTCAAATAGTCCGCGAGCTGTTTGGCGAGGCTGATGGCGATTTCGGGCTTGGCTGCGGCGAGGTTTTTTGTTTCGCCGATGTCGGTTTGGAGGTCGAAGAGATGGTTTTCATCCGTTTCGTAGAAGTGGAGGAGCTTCATGTGGCCGCTGAGGATCGCGCTGTGCGGTGAGTCGCCTTGGTAGTGCGGGAAATGAAACACGAGAGGCTCTCGGGGTCGTTTCACGGGTTCGGATGAGCCGCTGAGCAGATGTGTGATGTCGCCGCCTTCGAGTTGCGTCGGGAGCGGGGTCTTCACGCCGGCCCAGCGGCAGAAGGTCGGGAAGAAATCGTAGCCGACGACCCGCTGATGGCACCACGAGTTCGGTGCGATGCCGGGTCCGCGGATGATCAGCGGCACGCGAATGCCGCCCTCCCACACATCGCCTTTGCCGCCATTCAGCGTGCGGCGATTCGAGCCGCCGTTGTCTGACATGTAGATAACGATAGTGTTCTTCGAAAGGCCCATGGCATCGACTTTCGCCAACAGTTCGCCCACACCGCGGTCGAGGTCTTCCGCGATGGCGGCGCGGCCCACTTCCTTGTCATTTCCGCCGGAGGCGAGCTTCCGATATTTCTCCAGCAGCGCGGGTGTGGCGTTCTCGGGATAATGCAGCGCGTTGTAACTCATCTGGATGAAGAACGGCTTCCTAGCGGCCTGACTCCGCTTCATGAAATCCACCGCACGCGAGCCCATGCCAAAGATGTCCACCGGGTTGGGCGGCAGATGTGGTGCGGCGTCCTGATTGCCCGTGTCGCCATCGCTTTCGTCGTAGCCGTGGGCAGCGGGTCCACCGCCTGCGAGATGCCATTTGCCGTAGTGCGCGGTCGCGTAGCCAGCCGACCTCAGCATCTGCCCGATGGTGATCTCCTCATCACGGATGCTTTTGCGATTGTCGCCTTCGATCAAGCGATGCCCAGGCTCCGCTGGTGCCGCCTTCGTCCATCCCAGCGCCGCCGGATTCCGCCCCGTTTGCAGGCTGATGCGCGTCGGCGAGCACACCGGCGCGGGCGCATAAGCCGCGCTGAATCGCATGCCCTGCTCCGCAAGTCGCGCGATGTTCGGCGTCTGAACGATGCTGCTTTTCGAGTCCGGCATGTCCGGGTGCATCTGGCACGACAGCCCGCTCCAGGCCTGATCGTCCGAGAGCATAAATAGGACGTTCGGCGGCGCGGCAACGAGGGCTGAATTGATCAGCAGAACGGCAAGACCAAGATGAATGAATCGATTCATGGGAGGCAAGGGCTGAAGTTCAACGATTGGGCACACCACTCACATCGAGATCCGGCTTGGTGTTCCAGCGTGGCGTCCAGCCGGGCTTTTCGACTTTGGTGCGGAAGATGACGGTGTTGTCGAGGGCGATGTCGTCGGTCCAGATGAACTTGGCGCCTTCGAAGTCGTTCTCGAAATAGGGCTGCTTGGGCTCGACTTCTTCGACGGTGTATTCTTTGGCGTTCTTCCAGGTGCTGTCGTCGAAGTCGGTGGCCCACCAGTTCTCCGGGAGAGGCTCTTGTTTGACCTGCGGATTGGCGGTGTCGCCTTTCACGGGGCCGTGGAAGAAGTTCTTGGCCTTCCAGGTCGCGTTGGTGACGGTGCCGTCGGCGAACTTCAGGCAGAAGCCGCCGTCGCCGATGCTGGTGCCGTATTCCATGCCGGTTTTCGGGTCGGCGTTGTCTTTGGCGAGCACGGCGATGGTCATCGGATACTCGGGGAGGAAATCGACGCTGACGACGTTGTGCGGCGTGAACTGGATGCTGTCCACGGCGACGAGGCGGCCGTTGACGTGAAGCATGAACCAGTTGTCGGCATAGACGTTGAGTTTGATCGTGTCAGCGATGCTGGGCTTCACGAGGCCGGGCGGACCTCCTTTACCTTTTCCTTTGCCTCCGCCTTTTTGGGGTTCTGCGGCAGCCGGTGGCGGTGGTGGGGGCGCTTCGGCTGTTTGGGGTCCTACTTGTTCGACCGGTCGGACCTGTCCGACGCTACCACCGCTGCTGTGAACGACACGCAGTGAAGAATTCGCGAGCACTTTGCCATTCATCGCGGTGATGAGTTCTTCGCGGCCGGGCTTGCCGGCGACTTTCACCGGCTCGGACAAGGCATAAAGCGTGATGACATAGGTCTTCGCGCCGGGGCCTTTGGAGTGCGGCGGCTCGTAGCCGATGTCGCCTTTGAAGCCGGTGCCGAGTTTGCCGATATCGGTGACGTTCTTTGGCAGGCTCAAGGCGTTGGACGGAATGTCGTAAATCGTCCAATACCACTTCCGATCTCCGTCCGGCGTGACGTGATCCATGATCAAAGCGTAGCCTTTCGTGCCTGCGGGTGCGCCATTCCACTGCAAGGGCGGGCTGATGCCGTCGCCATCGCCGGTGAACTCGGTGGGCAGTGTTTGCAGGTCTTCGACGACGGGGCTGTTGAGCATGAACTTGCCATCGCTGCTGCGGGGTTGATCGGGAAGCGCGACAAAGGCCTGGCCTTTGCCTCCGCGTTCACCACCGCCGCCCTTCTTCATCTCTTCGCGTGCGGGAGGCTCCTCACCGCGTGGCTGTGGAGCGCCGGTGGCAGGTGCATTGCCTGCGAGTTCATCAAGCTCCGGCGTGTCGAGCTTGCCATCACGATTGTGATCGAAGGCATTGAACTGCTCTTTCGCCTTCGCCATCGCATCGGGGATGGCGATGCCTTTCTTCGCCGCATTGGATTTCGCGTTGTCGGCGAACTCCTGCGCGGTGACGACGCCGTCGCCATTGACATCGAGGATGCCA
>JBEIGR010000575.1:0-3732 GCA_040381795.1 Verrucomicrobiaceae bacterium
GCAACGGGTTTGGCGACGTGACGGTCGGGATAAGCCATGAGGTCTTCCTCCTGGATACCTTTCTCGCCGTGATCATCGAAGTGAGGATCAGACTGCGGCAGCACGCCCTTCACTTCGCCGATAGCCATGACGGGCAGGAAGCGCAGGAACAGCAGGAACAGCATCATGAAGAATCCGAAGGTGCCGATGAAGGTCCATTGATCGACCCAGGTGGCACTGTACTCGCCCCAGGAGCCCGGCGTCATGTGACGTTCCAGGGTAGTGGCGATGATGACGTAGCGCTCATACCACATGCCCATGTTCACAGCCATGCATACGATCATCACAGCAACCATGTTATGGCGCATTTTACGCCACCAAAAAACCTGCGGGAAGAACACGTTGAATGTAAACATCGCGCCGTAAGCCCAAATTGAAGGTCCAGTGAGGCCGCGAAGCGTGAAGGCAGCGGCTTCATACGGATTGGCGCTGTAGTAGGCCATGAAGAGCTCCATGCAGTAGGCGTAACCAACGATCGTGCCGGTGAGCAGGATGATCTTCGCCATGTTGTCGATGTGCTTGGGCGTGAGGAGATCGTCCAGGCCGTAAATGCGGCGCACGGGGATCATGAGCGTGAGCACCATGGCGAAGCCGCCGAAGATAGCGCCGGCCACGAAGTAGGGTGGGAAGATGGTGGTGTGCCAGCCGGGGACGACAGAGGTGGCGAAGTCGAAGGACACGACGGAATGCACGGAAAGCACCAGCGGGGTCGAAAGAGCCGCGAGGAGCATGTAGGCCGTCTCGTAGTGGCTCCAATGACGATTGCCGCCACGCCAACCGATGGCGAAGAGGCCGTAGAAGAACTTTTTGAGGCCCGGACGGCAGCGGTCACGCAGCGTGGCGAGGTCAGGAACAAGACCGAGATACCAGAACACGGCGGAAACGCTGAAGTAGGTCGAAACGGCGAACACGTCCCAAAGCAGGGGCGATTTGAAGTTCTGCCAGATGGCGTTGGCATTCGGGATCGGGGCGAGGAACCACACCATCCACACACGACCGACGTGGAAGGCCGGGAAGAGACCGGCGCACATCACGGCGAAGATCGTCATGGCCTCAGCAGCGCGGTTCACGGACGTACGCCACTTCTGGCGGGTCAGGAACAAAATGGCCGAAATGAGCGTTCCAGCGTGACCGATACCGATCCAGAACACGAAGTTCGTGATGTCCCAGGCCCAGGCGACCGGCTGTTTCTGGCCCCAGACACCGACGCCGGTGCTGATGAGGTAAATGAAGCAGAATGCCATCACGCCGGTAAGCAGCACAGAGGGGATGAACAAGAACCACCAAAGGGCGGGCTGCTTGTTTTCCACGATGCCGCAGATACGGTTCGTGATCCACGAGTAGGACCGGTTGTTCAGAACCAGCGGCTCGCGTTCGAGGATGCGCGGTGTGTTCGAGGCTGAGGCTTCCATGCGACGAGATTAGTATTGGTTGTTGCTCCACACGGCGATGTTCTCGGCGCCGGGCATGCTCTTGTTCGGATTGCGCAGACGGGCGAGGTAGCTCGTGCGCGGGCGGGTGCCGATGTACTTGAGCACCTGGTAGTTGCGGGGGGAGGCCTTGGCGGCGTTCACGCTGCTCTTGGCATCGCCGAGGTCGCCAAAGACGATGGCATCGGCCGGGCAGGACTGCTGGCAGGCGGTTTTGACGCTGTCGGTCGGCACGCGAAAGTTCTTGGAGTCACGCTGGACCTGCTTCTGCAGGATCTTGGCGCTTTCGAGACGCTGCACGCAGTAGGTACACTTCTCGATGACGCCGCGCATGCGGACGGTGACATTCGGATTGCGCTGGAGGCGGATGCTTTCGTCTTCCTTGAGGGAACCGATGGGGCCGAAGTAGAGGTTGTTGGCCTTGATGCCGAGCTTCTCGGTCTCGACGAGCGGATTGCGCTTGTTGTAATCGAACCAGTTGAAGCGGCGGGCGGTGTAAGGGCAGTTGTTGGCGCAGTAGCGGGTGCCGATGCAGCGGTTGTAAGCCATCGCGTTGAGGCCGTCGTCGGTATGGACGGTGGCGTTCACAGGGCAGACGGTTTCGCACGGGGCGGCTTCGCACTGCTGGCAGGCCAGCGGCTGATGCACCATCTCGGCGTTTTCGAGCTGCTCGGGCGTCGGATTGTCCTCCGGGTAGGTGGACTCCTGCGCGACATTGTTGATGCCGGTCTTGGCGACGGCGAAGTAGCGGTCCATGCGGATCCACTGCATGAGGCGGCCTTTGCGCACCTGATTCTTGCCGACGACCGGGATGTTGTTCTCGCTCTGGCAGGCGACGATGCACGCGGTGCAGCCGATGCACTTGCTGAGGTCGATGGACATGCCCCACTGGTGCTTCTTCTCGTAGTCGAAGCCGTCGGGGTTCTCCTCGGACTTCACGCCGAGTTGGCCTTTGTAGAAGGAAATGTTCTCCGGGATGTGACCGTCCATGCCGGTCTTCTGGGCGAACTCAGTGTCCTTGTTGAAGGTCTCCAAGGTGCCTTCGCGATAGACCGCGCGGCCTTCCATGGTGTTCTGCGTCTGCGTGATGGCGAGTTCGGCGACAGTGCCAAGCACCTCGACCTTCGCACCGCCGATCACGAACTGGCTGGGCAGGCGACGCAGGACGTAGCCGTTCACGCCTTTTTCGCCGCCGACGGTGCCGACGTTGTTCTGGCCGTAACCCAGCGGGATGGTGATGGAATTGGAAACATGGCCCGGTGCCTCAATGGCCGGGATTTCGATCTCCGCGCCATTGACGCGGATGACGATGTGCTGGCCGTCTTCGAGGCCGAGACGCTTGAAGGTGGCGGAGCCGACCCAGGCAGCGTTTTCCCAAGTGAGCTTCGTGATCGGATCAGGAGCTTCCTGGAGCCAGGCGTTGTTGATGTAGCGACCGTCGAAAACGCCGGAAGAAGGCACCAAAACGACCTCGATGGCCTCATCGGTCGGCAAAGCAGCCGGTTTGGCCTTGGAAACGATCGTGCCGACAGCCGCCGCGTTCACACTGGCATTCGCACGGGCGTAGGCGGAGGCTTTGAGGAAGCCATCGCGAAGGGTGAAGTTCCATTTCGACTCGTCGAGACCACCAGCGACCTGCGCAAAGGTATCGCGAACCGCCGTGTAACCGGCGTCTTCCGCCGGAGCGGAACCATCGGCAGGCTTTTCAGCCGGTCCGAGCTTCTTGCGGCCGAGGAGGGCCAGAAGGACATCGTTCTTGCTCGATCCGTCGTAGAGGGGAGCGATCATTGGCTGGACGATGGAGTAAGTGCCGTCAGCGGCACGAACGTCGTTCCAGGCCTCAAGGTAATGCGTGGCCGGAATGTGCAGCGCGGCGTGCATAGCAGTCGAATTCAGCAGCGAGCCGACGTGAACGAGCTTCACACCCTTTTCGGTGATCAGTTTGGCAAAGGCAGCGGCGTCCGGAGCATCGTAGAAGAGGCTGGCGGGCGTGAGGGAGACGAGGGTCTTGATCTGGCCGCCGGAAACATCGGCCTGGAGAGCGGCGAAGTCGCCCATGTCGGGCTTCGGAGCCTCCTGGAGGAGGTCGATGGCGGAGCCGTAGGCACCGAGCGCATTGTTGATGCTGGCGATGAGGGAGTGGACCTCGGCGGAGCAGCGGGAACCGGCCAGCGCGACGGCGGAGCCCTTGTTGTCGATCAAATCGCGGACGGCGGGAGCGATCCAGTCCTTCAACGCCTGTGGGGCGGCGGCGGCGAGCGCC
>JBEIGR010000576.1:0-3717 GCA_040381795.1 Verrucomicrobiaceae bacterium
AGAGGCGGTCCATCTGCTCGATGCAATCCTCGTGAGTGCCCTCGGCCTTCATGACCTTGTAGAGGAGGGAGATGTAAAGAGGCACCACCGGGATGGCGCTGCTCGCTTGAGTCACGAGGGCTTTGTTGACAGAAACCCAGGCCTTGCCGCCGATGGGGGCCAGCTTGGCATCGAGGGCACGCTGGGCACGTTCGACGTCTTCTTTGGCACGGCCGATGGTGCCGTTCTTGTAGATGGGCCAGGTGACTTCAGGCCCGATGTAGCTGTAGGCCACGGTCTGCACGCCTTGAGCGAGCACACCGGCGCTTTGCAGTTCATCGATCCACATTTCCCAGTCTTCACCGCCCATGACGGCGACCGTTTGGGCGATCTCGTCGTCGTTGGCTGGCTCGATCGTGACTTCGTTGACGACACCCGTGCCGGTGTTGAGGTTTTTATTCGTGTAAGTGCCGCCGATGGGCTTGAGGCAGGATTTGAAGACCTCACCCGTTTTCGGCTGCGTGCGGCGTGGGCTGGCGAGGGAATAGATGACGCAGTCCACCTGGCCCAGGTCGGCCTTGATGGCGGCGATGACCTCCGCCTTCATCGCATCGGAGAAGGCGTCCCCATTGAAAGAGCGGGCGTAGAGGCCAGCGGCCTTCGCCTCGGTCTCAAAGGCAGCGGAGTTGTACCATCCGGTGGTGCCGCAGCGGTCTTCTTCCGCCGGTTTTTCAAAGAACACACCGATGGTGGCGGCATCAGAGCCAAAGGCTGCTGCGATGCGTGAGGCGAGGCCGTAACCCGTGGAAGAACCGACGACGAGGACCTTCTTCGGGCCGTTGGCGATGGGGCCGCGGCTCTTCACGAGGGCGATCTGGTCGGCGACATGCTTCGCACAACCGGTGGGGTGTGCGGTGGTGCAGATGAATCCACGAATTTTGGGTGTGACGATCATAGTTGGAGATGGGAACTCGATGCCGTTAACCTCTGCCTGAGGGCTGGCAAATGGTTTTGCGATGGTGGTATTCACCATCTTCATGTCACGCTGAGCTTTGCTCGCGATCAGAGCGTCTGATGAATGCGCCCAAGGGCCATCAGGATGTAGCAGGTGGAGAGTGCGGGATCGCTTTCCATCCATCGGCCTTCGGTGTTGAGCCAGGAACCATCACCTTTTTGCAGATTGAGCAGCTTCGCGGTGATGTCGGTACGCCAGTCGATGGTTTTACCATCCTTCGTCTGGATGAGGTCCACCTGAGCGATGGCGAGAGCCTTGCTCATGGTGTGGTAGTAATAATAGAGGCCCTGAGCACCGAGGCCGGGGTTCTCCTCAACGGTGTAGTTGTTCTTGAGCCATTCGAGCACGGCCTTCACGCGGTCGTCATTCTTATCGAGTCCGGCGTAGATGAAGCTGAGCAGTCCCGCATAGCTGATGCTGCCGTAGCTGCGCAGGGCGATGCGGCCATCGGGGAGCTGGACTTTGGCCCCGCGTGTCTCGGTGGGGTTGTAGATGAAGCCACCGGCATCGATGGGGTCTTTGCTCACCCAGCTCGATTTGTTGCTCTCGGGGCGGTTCTGGCAGCGCTGGATGAAGTCGATGGCGGCGGCGAAGTTGAGCTGCGGCTCGTTCTTGGCGGCATCGCCTTTATCCGCGAGGAGCGACTGCGCATAATAAAGGGCTTCGAGGGCAAAGGTGGTGTTCGAGAGATCGGCATGGGTGGCTTTTTCCTCGCCGTAACCGATGCCACCATCGGTGGCGGCGTCGTTCTTGCCTTTCTCATCGAGATCGAGCTGGCGAGTGACGAGGTAACGACGAGCTTTGAGCATGATCTCCTCGTTCTCGGGCTTTGGATTGAGCGTCAGGGCGGTGAGGGCGAGGGCGGTGTTGTAGGTGGCGCGGGCCTTGATGGTGATGGAGCCGTCCGGTTTGGCCTGGCTGATGAGATAGCGGGTGCCGGCCTCGACCTCGGTGGGCACGGGATCGCCAGGCTTGCGGTTCGGATCGAGCATGAAGCTGGTGACGGCCAGCCCGGTGATGGCCACTGGTTCGGCCTCACCCCATTGGCCGGTTTGTTTGTTCTGCTGACTGCGGAGGAAATTCAGGCCGCGCTCGACGCTGAGGCGTAGTTCTTGCCGTAGGGATTCATGACGCGGTGCCTGCGAGGCACCTTGGCCGAGGGCGGAGACAGTGGCGAGGGTAAGGAGAAGGGCGGTGAGCTTCATGATAAGGAAAGTGAAGGGCGAACGGGCCAAAGGGCAATGGGTAAAGCCCCCTAATTGGCCGCATGGTTGATTCTTGATCGAAGTTTGACCCGACGGGGCGATTCTTGCCCCATTCATCACGCCTGCGCATACCTCGCCTTCAGGGCGGTGACGACATTGGCGGGGGCAAACGGCTCGATATTGCCGCCCAGGCGGCCGATTTCCTTCACTAGGCGGCTGCTGATGTAGGTGAACTCTTCGCGGGGCATGAGGAAGAGCGTTTCGAGATTCGGCTCCAGTTTTCGGTTCATCAAAGCGAGCTGGAATTCGAACTCGAAGTCCGATACCGCTCGCAGGCCACGGACGAGGGCACAGGCCCCGTTATCGCGGGCGAAATTAACCAGCAGCCCCTCAAAGGGCATGACCTCTAGATTGGCGATGCCTGCTGTGGCTTCCTGCACGAGAGCCACACGCTCAGCCACACTGAATAGGCTGCTTTTGGCGTTGTCTCGGGCCACGGCCACGATCAGGCGGTCGAAGAGTCCGGCGGCACGCTGGATGACATCGAGGTGCCCATTGGTGATGGGATCAAAACTGCCGGGATAGATGGCGAGGCGCATGGTGGTGGCGGGGCGGGTAGGGCAGGGGATTGTAGGAGGACTTTCGGAAACGGCAACGCCCGGCCTTTTCGTGTGTGACGATGCATTTACATGGTAGGCACAAATTTTCGGTTGAGAAAAAACGACACTTACCTATAAGCGGGCCGCGTTTCTCAATGTCCCGCAGGCTGGCGAGTTGTTCGGACCCGCCACGACTGCGGAAACGTTTCGTTTTCTCCCCAACCTACAGCCTCCAAAACCAACCACCCAACCTATGATCCAGGTGAAGAACCTCCGAAAAGAGTTCGGCTCGAAGGTCGCCGTCGATGACGTCTCCTTCAATGTCGAGAAAGGCGAAGTGCTCGGCTTCCTCGGGCCAAACGGCGCCGGCAAATCCACCACCATGCGCATGGTCACCGGCTACTTCCGGCCCACCAGCGGCTCCGTCTCCCTCGGCGGCATCGACATGCTCGATGAGCCGGAAAAGGCGAAGCAGATGCTCGGCTACCTGCCAGAAAACGCGCCGCTTTATTCCGATATGACCGTGGCCAGCTTCCTCGGCTTCTGCGCTGAGCTCCGTGGCATCCACGGTGCGGCCCGCACCAAGGCCATCGACCGCGTGCTCGATCTCTGCTTCCTCGATAAGGTGCGTAATCAAAGCGTCGATACCCTTTCCAAAGGTTACCGCCACCGCACATGCTTCGCCCAGAGCATCATCCATGATCCCGAAGTGCTCATCCTCGATGAACCGACGGACGGTCTGGACCCCAATCAAAAGCACGAAGTGCGTGGCATGATCAAGCGCATGGGCCAGAACAAGGCCATCATCTTCTCCACGCACATCTTGGAAGAAGTCGATGCCGCCTGCTCCCGTGCCATGATCATTGATCGTGGCAAGGTGGTGGCTGATGGCACCCCAGAACAGCTCCGCAAGATCGTC
>JBEIGR010000577.1:0-3714 GCA_040381795.1 Verrucomicrobiaceae bacterium
AGATGCCGCTGGCAAACCTGCTCGGCATGGGCATCGTCATGCATGCGCTTAGCCTGCTTACTGCTCTTTGTTTCAAGTCTCCCCGCCGCCGATCTTGTCACGCATGCACCGGGGGATGGCAAAACGGCTTTCACCTTCGACAAAGCAGCCTGGAGCACGGACGAGGTCACGCGGAGACTGCCCATCGGCGTGTTCGATTCCGGCATCGGCGGTCTCACGGTAATGGAGGCCATTTTGAAGCTGGATGCGTTTCACAACGACACGCTCGCTCCAGGCGCAGATGGCGTGCCGGACTTCCAAGACGAGCGTTTCATCTACTTTGGCGACCAGGCGAACATGCCTTACGGCAACTACTCTGCGGCCGGACGCACCGATTACCTTCGCGAGCTGATTTTGAAGGACGCCGTCTTCCTGCTCGGTCGCCGTGCATGGGCTTCTGAGCCGCGTTTCGACAAGCCACCGGTCAAAGCCATCGTCATCGCCTGCAACACGGCCACGGCTTACGGCCTGGAAGACATCCGCAAAGCCATCGCGGCATGGAAGCTGCCAGTCATCGTCGTCGGCGTCGTGGAGGCGGGAGCACGCGGCGTACTGGAATCGAAAGCCGAAGGCGGCATCGGCATTCTGGCCACCGTGGGCACTTGTGCCAGCGGTGCGTATCCAAAGACCATCACCAGCACTCTCGGTCTCGCGGGGCGTTCGGTGCCGCTCATTGCTCAACAAGGCAGCGCCACGCTCGCGGGAGCTATCGAAGGGGATTCGGCCTTCCCGGATTCGGTTTCGAGTTATGCGCTCAAAGAGGCTCGCTCGCTGGCGGAGGCTTATCTGGCTCTCCAACCTTCCAAACCACTCGAAACCATCGTTTTGGGCTGCACGCACTACCCGCTGGCCGAGGCGGAGATCGATGCTGCTTTCGCTCAAATCCGCACCGAGCCTGCCATGAAGGATGTGATCGCTGAAAAGCGAAACTTTGTGAATCCCGCGCAGCTCACCGCTCGCGAGCTTTTTCGCGAGCTGGCCCTCGCCAAGCTCCGCCTCAAGCCCGGCGAGGCCTGCGTGCTGGCGAAGGATCTGTTTTACCTCTCCGTGGTGAATCCAGCCTGTCCGGACATCAAACTCGCACCTGATGGTAGCCTCGATCGTGATTACAAATACTCGCGCATGCCTGGCCATCTGGAGCGTGAGGACACCAAGAATGTGCCGCTCACGCCTGACATGCTGCCCGCACCTTCGGCACGCTTGCTGCGGGAGCGTTTGCAGTCAGTTTGGAACCGCCTTCAACCTCTCCCATGAACATCCCTCTCCGCCTCACGCTCATCGCCCTCGTTTCTCCCATGCTGTCCCTAGCACAGGATGGCGGTCCTAAACCGGTCACCTCCGCCCAGGCGCTGAAGCTCGGACCCGAAAAGCTCGCGGAATTCACCGAGGATGAGAGCGAGGTCGGCATGGATGATGCCGCACGGCTTTACGCCACCGCGTTGCGCCTGAAGACGGAAAATGCGCTCGCCAAAGTCGATCTGCGTCAGGTGAACCAGCTCAACACCTGGCGTGAGATGATCACGCAATGCCGCCTTTCGCCGTTTGGGCTGGCCGCGATCATCAATGGGGGCGGCACGATGTACAGCCACGGTGCGGCACGCGATGCCTCGGAAGTGGAGGACTTTCTGGCCGGTGTTGCCGCTGATTTTCCGCCTGCGGAAGGAGAGGGCAGCGCGAAAGCACGCAAGATGATCCAGCAGAACATGGCCTTTCTGAAAAAGCTGAAGCCCGGCGAACTCGTGACCGAGAAAGAGGACCGCGCCAACTTTGCCGCCGAGGTGAAGAAGGCCTGCACGGACTGGGAGAACCTCGGTTACCTCACGGACGGCCTGCCCGCCGAGCTAGCAGAGCAGATCGTCACCTTTGCCGCCGGCACGATGGAATGGCTTAAAGAGGAGAATTGAGCCGCTCAAGTCTTGTAGGCTCGTTCGCCAGAACGAGGGACCGCCCACACTCTGGCGAGTGTGCCTACAAGGTCACCTCCCACCCGCCGCGCCGCGAAACTTTGAGCGATACTCACTGGGCGTCATGCTCGTGACTTGGCGGAAGCGGCGGTTGAAGTTTGCCAGATTTCGATAGCCGCAGTCCATCGCGATGTCCGTGATGTTGAAGGCATCTTCCGCCAGCATGCGGCAGGCACGACCGATGCGCACTTCATTCACATACTCCGGCACGGTTTTGCCCGTGCGGGAGTGGAAGAAGCGGCTGAAAGCCCCTTCGCTGAGATGAGCGAGTTTGGCGAGCTGTGCTCGATCAATGTCATCGGTGAGGTGCGAGTGGATGAAATCACACACGCGCTGCATGCGGCCCTGGTCGGCGGATTCGAGCTTCGGCGTGTAACCAGCGCTGGAGAGCGGCTTCACATCGCTCTTCGCCTCCGCGAGCAGATGAAGAATGGCCAGCAGCTCCAGGATGCGAGCAAAGCCCTCCGTCTCCGCGATGCGCCGCATGTGCGCCGCGATGAGGCCACGGGTCTTGCCGCGCACTTCGAGGCCTCGCGAGGCTTTTTCCAGCAGGCGGCGCACGCTGTCGAGTTCCGGCAGCTTGAAGAAATCTGACCCGAGCGTCTGCGGATCAAAGCGGGCGATGATCGCATGCACATCCTTCCCGGCATTTTCATCCTGATGCCACACATGCGGCAGATTTGCGCCGAGCAGCACGATGTCACCATCCGTCAGCGGGGCGATGTTATCCCCCACCACGCGGTGGCCGCTGCTGTGGATGGCCAGCGTGATTTGGAACTCGGGGTGGAAATGCCAGCGCGTGCCGTAATCACGACCCCGCACGATTTCGCAGTGGAAGGATTCCCAATCGCGTTTGGGGACTTTTTCAAAGACGGGCTTCATGAGATCGAGGGACTACTTCCGCTGCGGCTGGATGGACTGGGCCAAGTTCTCGAAATCACCCTCCTCGCAGCAGCGAACGAAGCCCTCCGCGTAGCGTTTGAGGTCATCCCACTCGTTGCGGATATGATCGGCCTCCTCTGGAGAGATGTGGCTGTCCCCAGCGGCCTTGCTGATGGCGGCCAGCACATCGGCAAAGCGCATCACGATCTCCTGGGTGGCAGGGACGACCTCGAATCCCTTCACGCACTTCGTGGGCGGATTGCGCACAAAAACGCCACCAGCTTTTTGGCACAGCCAGTGGATGAGCTGCTCGTCCTGCGTGATCTCGAAGAGCTTCTGCACACGGTCGAGCGGGTTGGTGGCTCCCTCGCCTTTGTAATCCTCACCGGAGGCCCATTTATAAACGAGCGAGCTGGAGATGCCGAGCTGCGCGGCGACTTCCTTGACGTTCGAGTTCTTCTCAATGGCTTGCTGAATGACTTCGTGGGATTCCATGCGGTGATTTGTCTCAAACAGCGGCCTGTTTGGCAAGCCGGATTCCTGGCGGGTGGCCCTACGGTGAAAAAGACGTCGCGCAGCGTCTTTCAGGTTGTGGCGGCGGCAGGCGATGCCGTAGGGTGGTGGCCTTTATGAAACTCTCACGTCTCATCCTCGCCATGGCGGCTGTTTTCGGACTTGCCTCCTGCCTTGAAATCAAGTCCACCGTCATTGTCAGCAAAGATGGCAGCGCCATCGTGGAGGAGACCGCCCTGCTCGGTGCTCAGCTCGCCGCGATGATGGCCCAGGGCGGCGGTGCCGGTGGTCCTGGCGAGCAGCTCAAAGGTCTCAT
>JBEIGR010000578.1:0-3691 GCA_040381795.1 Verrucomicrobiaceae bacterium
CGAAGTGCGGGACATGCCGCGTGATCTTTACTGCTTCTCCGCGTCTTACGCGAAGCTCCTCCGCTGTCACAACCTCCACAGCGGCTTCACCCGTGATCGTGCGCACCTCGATGAGGGAGCCTTTGAAAGCCTCGCCGCCACCGGCCTCATGCTGCTCGCCCAGCGCATGCTCGGCATGGATAAACAAGCCGCCGAGACCCTCGCCCTCATTCGCGGCATCGAGATTGAATCCCTCCGCTTACCTTCCGGCCACCTCTCTCATGGGCTGGATCACGATGGCACACGCCTCCTCCCCCATGGCTGGCGGGATTGGGGTGGTGAGACCGCCCTCGTCCAGCTCATGCAGCGCCTGGCGCAGCCGGAATGCCGAGTCGTTGCCTCGGATCGGCCCGGCCGAGCCTGGCAGGGCACCGGCTTCATCCCCGAGATCCAAAGCCTCCTCCACCCTGATTTTGATCGCGATCAGGCCGATGCCCTCGACGGCGTGCATTGGAAACCCGTCCGCCATCTCATGCTCGGAGCCCAGCAGGCCTATTTCCCCAAAGCCATGCCCAGCAGTCCTGCCGCCCGCCTCGGCATTCACGGCCTCTCCGCCGGTGAAAATCAACATGGCAATGCCTACCACGTCAGCGGCGTCGATCTCACCGGGCAGACGCTCATCCATCCGCACTACATCCTCATGAGTGCCACGCTCGATCCCGATCCAGCCCGCGTGCTCGGCCTCCTCGAACGGCTCGAAAAAGCCGGTTACTTCCCCCCCTGGGGCCTCGTGGAAAACCTC
Organism: Verrucomicrobiaceae bacterium; assembly: GCA_040381795.1. Lineage (GTDB taxonomy): Bacteria > Verrucomicrobiota > Verrucomicrobiia > Verrucomicrobiales > Verrucomicrobiaceae > Prosthecobacter. The sequence goes on from JBEIGR010000578.1 coordinate 782, forward strand.
ACCGCCGATGGCAGCAGCTACCTCCCCATGAACGGCGCCTTAAACGCCGGCTTCGAGGCCCTCGGAGCCTATCACCTCCTCGCTAAAAACCGCCGCATCGCGGATACCATCCACGAAGCCAGCCGCCAGTGCCCCGAAATCCGCCAGGCCATGCATCTCTTCTACCCGGATGCCGGGCCAGCCCAGTGACGACCGTGCAAAAACTGTTAATTGGTTACTTTTTCGTCACATTCGCCATTTCTCTTGCTACCCCAGCCTCAGCGTGGTGAGCATGCGCCCTTACCATGACCTCCCTGCTCCCCTTTCTCGTCGCTCTTTCCGATGCCAGCCGTCTGCGCCTCCTCTTCCTCGCCCAGGAGCATAAAATCACCGTCGCTGAGCTTCGTCCCATCCTCGGCCTTGGCGACAGCGAACTCGCCTCACACCTGAAGCAACTCGTCGAAATCGGCCTCATCAAAGCAGGCAAAGGTGGCACCCTTCTGAAGCTCAAGCACAAGCACGCCGCCCTCCTCGGCAAGCTCTTCACCCACTTCAAAGTCGGCACCAAAAAAGACACTCAATCCCAAAGCGACGCCAAAAAGCTCCACGACCTCCGCCACAAGAAACCCGCCAAGTCTGCCAAGCCCACCCAAAAAGCGGCCACCAAGAAAAAGGCCGCGAAGTGATCACTTCCCGATGCACCAGAGGTGCTGGTAGCCGCGGATGAAGAGATGGCCGTCACTCACGGCGATGGAGGCGATGATTTTTTCACCCAGTGGATTGGTGGCGAGGAGCTCATACTTTGGAGCGGCTTTGAAGACGAAGCAGTCGCCGCCTTGATTCGCCGCGTAGAGCTTTCCATCGGCACTGAGCACGAGGGAGGACCAGTTTTGACCCGTGGGGCCGGGGCCTTTGACGCGTTCGTTGAAGACGAGCTTGCCCGTCTGGATGTCACGGCATTCGAGGATGCCGCCATCCGTGAGGATGTAGTGATGGCCTTGATACACGACACCGCTGCCGATGCGCTGCTGCACCTTTGGCTCATGCCACACGCGGTTTTTCTCCGTCACATCGCCGCTGCCACCGGGTTTGATCGCCATCGCCGAGCCGCCATAGCCGCACATGGCAATCATGAGGCCATCGGCAAACACGGGCGAGTTGTACACCAGCTTGGTGAGGCCACTGCAGGTCCACAGTTCCTTGCCAGTCATCGGGTCAAAGGCGCAGGCACGGCCGGGATAGGACATGAGCAACTCATCGCGGCTGCCGACATTTCGCAGCAGCGGATCACTCCACGAACCAAGCCAGTTTTTATTGCCGGACTCGCCGGAATCACCGCCGGGCTCCTGATGCTCCCAGATGGTTTTGCCGGTCTTTTTGTCGAAGCAATACAAGACGGTCTTCGCGCCGGGACCAAAGTTCAGGAAGACGCGATCTCCCGCGATGACGGGCGAGGTGCCGTTCCCCCAAATGTGATGCTGCTTGCCCAGATCCGTGCGCTTCCACAGCTCTCGGCCATTCATGTCGTAGCAAAAAACGCCGGCGGAGGCATGAAACACGATCACCCGCTCGCCATCGGTCGCCGGTGAAGCAGCGCAGTAAGGGTTCGTGGCATGCGTGAGCTCCTTCTCGCGGTAGAGCGTGCCCGCATCCCAGAGCTGCTTGCCGGTTTTCTTGTCAAAGCACAGCAGCAGGCGCTTTCCTTCCTTCTCGATGGCCTGGGTGAGGAAAAGCTTCTCGCCCCAGATGACCGGCGTCGAATTGCCCCGGTCCGGGAGCTTCACCTTCCAGGCCACGTTTTGCTCAGCGCTCCACGTTTCCGGCAGGTTCGATTCGGTGCAGGTGCCATCCCCATTAGCCCCGCGCCACATGGGCCAGTGATCGGCCAAAGCGGCCAGGGTGGAGCCGAGCAGGGCGGTGAGAGTCAGGAAGGTCTTCATGGTAAGGAAGCCAGAACGAGCCACGCCGCGCTGGAATGTCATTTCACGCTCAAAAGGCTCGCCGAAGCCGAAGAAATCGCCTGCGCATTCATCGGCCACGCGCATGATGCAGCACCCCCGAATGTCCGAAGCGCCCCACGCCCGTCCCACCTCCAATGGCAAGCCGCCGTGGGAGGCCAAGCGCCCACCAAGCGGCCGCGGCCTGCTGCGCCGCCTCTTCGCCTTGGTCCTCGTGGCCGGATTGATCGCCCTCGTCGTGCAGGCCATGCGCCCACAGCCCATCGAGGTGGAGGTAGGCGTGGTCAAACCGGGACCGCTGACCGTTTTCGTGAGTGAGGAAGGCAAGACCCGCATACGCAATCGCTACATCGTCGCCGCACCCGTCGGCGGCAGCATGCAGCGTGTGAGTTTGAAGCCCGGTGATGCCGTGAAAGCAGGCGAGACCATTCTCACCCGCATCGAGCCAGGCATGGCACCGCTGCTCGATACCCGCAGCAAAGCGCAGGCCCAGGCCCGGGTGGATGCCGCTACGGCCAGCCGCAGCCGGGCGCAGGAAGTTCTCGAAATGGCCCGCACCGGCCTCAAATACGCCCAATCGAATTGGGACCGCATCAAGACCAACACGGACAAAGGCACCATCAGCGAAACAGACCGCGATACCTTTGAGCGAGAGGCGGAAATGAAAGCCCGTGAAGTCCGCGCCTCCGAATTCGCCCTGCAAGTGGCGGAATTTGAACTCGTCCAAACCCAGGCCGCCCTACTCCAACTCGAAAAGCCCTCCGAAAGCGGCACGGTGATCGAATTGAAAGCGCCCGTGAATGGCCTCGTCCTCCGCGTCCAGCAGGAGAGCGCCACCATCATCGCCCCTGGTGCTCCCATTCTCGAAATCGGTGACCCGACGGATCTCGAAATCGAAGCCGAAATCCTCTCCCGCGATGCCGTGAATATCCAACCCGATGCCGAGGTGACCATCGAGCAATGGGGTGGAGCC
>JBEIGR010000579.1:0-3689 GCA_040381795.1 Verrucomicrobiaceae bacterium
GAAGCCACGCCGAAGGACAAAACCAAGAAGCCCGAGGTCTTCACCCTCGCCCTGCGTGAGACGGGCCCCAAGACAGACGCCAAACTCCTCTTCGCCATCCTCAAAGACAGCGCCAAGACCGAAAACGGCACCCTCCACCTTCTCCGCCGCTCCGGCGACAAAGCCTTCCACCTCTGGGCCATCAATCAAGACGCCATCACCGCCGCCTTGAAGTCCGGCGAACTCCTCGGCACCTCGAAACCCGACAAAGACGGCCCGCACAACACCCTCGCCACCGATCCAGCGAACTACCCCAAGCTGCTCGATCCCAAGTTCTGGAAGTGGACCGAACCCGCCGTGATGGTGAGACACAAGTGACCTAGATGACATCCTTCCATGGACGGTAAACTCCAAGTCCTCCGAGGCGACATCACGAAGCTCGATGCCGATGCCATCGTGAATGCGGCGAACACCTCGCTGATGGGCGGTGGTGGGGTGGATGGGGCGATTCATCGGGCTGCCGGACTGGAACTGGTGGCGGAGTGTATGACGCTGAATGGCTGCCGCACGGGCGAGGCGAAAATCACCCAGGGCTATCGCCTGAAGGCGCGGCATGTCATTCACACCGTGGGGCCGGTCTGGCATGGCGGCGGGAATGGAGAGCCGGAGCTGCTGAGGGCTTGCTACCAAAACTCGCTGGCGCTGGCCGCGAAGCATGGTCTGCAAAGCATCGCCTTTCCGTGCATTTCGACGGGTGTGTATCTCTTCCCGGCCGATCAGGCGGCGGAGATCGCCGTGGAGACGGTGAAGGCGTTTTTGCAGTCACCCGGCTCGATTCAGACGGTCATCTTCTGCTGCTTCAGCGAGGCGGATCGGGCGCGGTATGAACGTCTTTTGGAGGTTTGATGGCATGAACGACTCTCCTCCATCACGAAAGCATGGCTTTCGCCTGTCGGCATTGGACGGCGTGGTTTTGATGCTCGGTGCCATCCTGGCCATCTGGCTGCGAAACGAGTCGTTTCCGCTGTGGTGGATCGTTCCGATGGCGCTGGGGCCTTTCTTCCTCTTTTGCAATGTCTTCCTTGTGTGGCGAAAGCTGGAGCTGATCTGGGCGGCGGTGTTTGTGATTCTTATCGGTGGTCATCTGGCCCTGGGGCACACGGATGGCTTGTCCCCTTTGATCATGCAGACGCCGGTCACGCTGGGGGTGCTCTGGCTGCAACTGCGCTCTCCTTGGTATCACGGTATCTTTGCCCGGCTCATCAATCCAAGGCTCGATGACTTCCTGGCCGGTCGGCTGAGTCGTTGAAGGTCTCACGCAAAGGTTCTGAAAACCTGCCTTTCTTGGCGTCTTTGCGTGAGTCATGGATCGACTCACTCCACCGCGCTGACATCCAGCTTCACGAAATCGAGCAACTCCTCGCTGCTCATGTCGGTGAGGAGTTTTTCGGCGCCGGAGCCATCGCCGATGAGGTCTTGGGCGAGGGACATCTTTTCGTCGATGAGGGCGTCGATGCGCTGTTCGATGGTGCCTTGGCAGACGAATTTGTGGACGATGACGTTCTTCTGCTGGCCGATGCGGAAGGCGCGGTCGGTGGCTTGGTTTTCGACGGCGGGGTTCCACCAGCGGTCGAAGTGGATGACGTGGCTGGCGGCGGTGAGATTGAGGCCGGTGCCGCCGGCTTTGACGCTGATGACCATGAAGGGCGGGCCGCCGGGCTGTTGGAAGGCTTCGACGAGTTGCGGACGCTTCTTCACACTGGTGCCGCCATGCAGGATGAGGCCTTCGCGGCCGAAAACCGTGCTCAGGTAACGAGCCAGCGGATCGCAGGTCTCGGCGAACTGGGTGAAGATGAGGGCGCGTTCGCGTTTCTCGGCCAGCTCGCTGCAGATCTCGGCGAGACGGGCGAATTTGCCGCTATCCGTGGGAACCCAGGCACCATCGCCATTCCAGTGGCTGGGGTGGTTGCAGACTTGCTTGAATTTGAGCAGGAAGCCGAGCACGAGGCCCTGCCGCTTGATGGGCTCCATCTCTTTGTCGGCGAGCATCTTGGCGAGTTGATCGACGAGCTTCGCGTAGATGGTGGCCTGGCGTTTGGTGAGGCCGCAGAAGGCTTTGAGTTCAATTTTATCCGGCAGATCGGTGATGATGCGCCGATCCGTCTTCATGCGGCGCAGGATGTAGGGCTTCACGAGCCGGCGCAGCGGTGCGAAGCCTTCGCTGGATTTCGTGCAGCGTTTCACGGCATCGGCAAACGCTGCGCTGCCGCCGAGCAGGCCGGGATTGAGGAAATCGAAGAGGCTCCAAAGATCGCCGGGGCGGTTTTCGACCGGCGTGCCGGTCAAGGCGATGCGTGTGGGTGCTCGCAGACGCTTCACGGCCTTCGCGGAGCTGCTGCCGCTGTTTTTGATGGCCTGCGCTTCATCGAGGATGACGAGGCTCCAGGGATGAATCTGCCAGGACTCGGTGCGCTGGAGGAACTGGTAGGTCGTGAGCATCACATCGTAACCGCGAAGGGCCTTGGCAGGATGCTGAACGGCGAAATCGAGCTGCTCACGAGAGGTCTGTGAAGGATGCGCGATGAAGAGTCGCAAATCAGGCGCGAACTTGGCGACTTCGGCCTTCCAGTTTCCAACGAGTGAGGCGGGGACGATCAGGATGGCAGGAGTGCTGAGGCCCTCGTCCGCCTTTTTTGCCAAAAGCAACGCGATCACCTGCACCGTCTTCCCGAGGCCCATGTCATCGGCGAGGCAGGCGCCGAGGCCGAGCTGCATCATGAACTTCAACCAGGCGAAACCCTGCCGCTGATACGGGCGCAGCGTGGCACGCAGGTTTTCGGGCGGTGGAGCCTCGGAAGGTTTGGTGAGCTTTTCGAGCACTTCGGCGAGCTGCTTGCCCGCGATGACATCGCTCCACTCGCTCACGGTTTCGAGCTGCTCGGCCTCGGCGGCGGTTTTGGCTTCGCCGTAGCCTGCGAGCAGCCTCATGCCATCGAGAAAGCCGATGCCGCCCTCACCGGTGGCGTTTTGGACGCGTCGCCAATGTTCCATCACTTGGTGGAGTCGCTCGCCATTCACCTCGACCCATTTGCCGCGCAGCGAAACGAGGCCGGTGTCGGCGCTGAGGAGCTTTTCGAGTTCGGCGGCGGTCAGAGGCTCGCCATCGAGGCTTTGCTCGATCTTGAAGCTCAGCAGCGTGCCGGCATGCAGTGAGGTCTTCTTAGGCGCATCGATGGTGACGGCGACGGTGGGACGCGTGGTCTTGCCGGCCTTCCACCAATCCGGCAGCTTCATGATGATGCCGCTTTCCTGAAACACGGCGGTCTCACGCAGGACGCGATACGCTTCCTGAGGCGACATCGCCATCGGTTGGAAGAGTCGCTTCGACTCCAGCCACTCGCGGAGGAGCTTTGATTTGTCCGCAGCGAGCCGCACGGGCTCCAGCAGGGCATTGAGCGCCGTTTGATCCTTCTGCCCGGCATAAAGCTGAAGCGCCCGCGCCAGCGGCAGATGCTGCGGCTGGCCGGTGGCGCTGAGTTTCTCCGTGAAGGTCGCGAGGAAGGCGAAGGGACGCTGGGTGTCCGTCTTGTTCTCCGCGAGGTGAAAGCTCACGCGACCGACCACATGCCAAGCGGGGCATTCCTCGCGCAGCCACGCCTCGACGCCCTGGGTGACGAGTTGGGCGATGTGCGTCGCGAGATCGTTCCACC
>JBEIGR010000580.1:0-3678 GCA_040381795.1 Verrucomicrobiaceae bacterium
TCCGCTGGCCTTATTCCAAAAGAACGAGCACCAAGAGCGTTCGCCCTTCGATCTGATTTACCATGAGGCCGCTCGTGAGATGGCCTATTACCTCACCGGTGACGAGGAGCCGGGAGATGGCTTTGGCACGCGGCTGCAAGGTGCGGGCCGTGTGACGCCTTCGCAAATGAACGCGGTGCAGACGGTCATGGAGCGTTGTGTGGCGCAGGCGGCACTTCGCCTGGAGGGTCGCATGGGTGTGGTGGCCACCGCTTTGACCACCGCTCCTTTCCTCGGCCTGCTCGGCACGATCTGGGGTATCATGGATGCCTTCAGCGGCCTGCTGCATGCGACGGGAGATCAAGGTCTTGCCTCGCTCGCTCCGGGCGTTTCTTCCGCACTCGTGACCACCATCGCCGGCCTGCTCGTGGCAGTGCCGAGCATCATTGGCTACAATTACCTCGTGAACCGCATCCGCGGCATGATCGTGCGCCTCGATAACTTCGCCGCCGAACTCAGCTCGGCGCTGGACCGGGCCTTTGTGGATCATCGCTTCCAGGCTGAGGCGCTGCCGAGCATCAGCACCTTTGCCGCACCGAGCATGCCTTCCTTCGGCGGTGCGGTGACGAGTGGCATGCCAAGCCCGAGATTTCACTAACCCTTTCCACGGCATGAAACGCGTCTCAAACCAGCGCCAGCTACGACTCCTCACGGAGATCAACATCACCCCGATGCTCGATCTCGTGCTGATCCTGCTGTTTGTGGCCCTGCTGGCCGCACCGCTGGTGAAGCGAGATAAGGCGCTCGCCATGCCCGCCGTCGCCACGCAGATCGGCGAAGATCCGCCGAAAACTTCCGTGCGCCTTTTTGTTCACAAGGATCAATCCGTCACGCTCGATGGAGCCATGCTGGCTCGGGCGGATCTACCCTCCGCCCTCAAACAACTTGTCTCGCAGCGTCCAGGCGCAGGTGTGGAGGTGCGCATGCATCGTGATTTGAGCGTGCAGCAGCTCGTGGAGGTCATGGACCTACTCGAAGATGCAGGCATTCGCAAAACGGCCGTGGCCACCCACGCCGATGAGCCTTGATCCCCTCCCCTTTCACGCATGAAACGCCCACGCCCCACCACCCTTGAGCCGCTGGCCCCCGCCGTGCTCGTGGTGCTCGCGGCGCATGCGGTGCTGGTGCTCCTCGTGGTGTGGGGATGGCAGGAAATGCACCGTTCCAAATCCGCCGTGAACCTCGTGTGGATGAACCCCGCCGATTTTCAAGACCCCGTGGCTTCCGCAGCTCCGCCGAAGGCCGTGCTCATCCGCCCGCCAGTGGCGGCGGTGAAGAAAACGCCACCTCCTGCACCTCCCAAAGCGCCCTCAAAGCCCGCCGCACCTCCACCCGAGGCTCCGGTGGCCAAGGCCACCCTCGTAGCCGCGCCTCCGCAGCAGGCCATGCCTGCTCCCGTGGAAGGCACGCCCTTGTTTGCCGGAGCTGCTACGCCAAAACCCGCCGCGAACCGCTCCATCACCCTGCGCCGCGCCACGCCGAAGCCAAAACCCGCCATCTCCGCTGAGATCCAGGTGAATGCGCCACCCATCGCCGGAGCGACGCTGGCGGATATGGCACGCCTGAACCGCTTCCGCCCCGGCATGCCCTCGCTTCCGCCACCACCCATCGAGCAGAAGAACGAGCTTCCACCCGGTCTGAACATGGATGCGGTGGACAATGCCGTGAACGCCGCCTTTCTCGCCGCATGGACAGCCCCACCGCTCGATGCCGTCTTGGCGAACCAGCGTTCCGCTCAGCTCAATATCTCCATCGGCAAGGACGGCCGTGTCTTTGGCTCCCAAATGATGCGCCCCTCCGGCTCGCATCCGCTGGATGATTCCATCCTGGCCGCCGTGGCAAAGGTGGCGCGAATTGATGCCACTCTTCCCTCGCAATTCCCCAAGGAGAGCTACGATCTCGAACTGACCTTCAACATCCTTCCATGACCTGCCGTGCGCCGTTTTTCCTCCTCGCGAGCTTCGCCGTGGCTCTCGCACCGGCCTCTCTGCATGCGGAGCCTGAGGTGAAAGGCTCTTGGTGGCGGAAGATCCCTCTCATCGGCCGCCTCATCGACCGCGATGACGAAGTGAAAAAGGCCTCGATGCCTCGTTTGAGGCTCGCCGAATTCACCGGCGGCACCGGAGCCAGTGCCAAGACGGGCCTTCAAGACGAGCTGCTGGCCTCCCGCGAGTTCTTCGTGGCCACGGGCGAAGAGACGGCAGACTTCACGCTCAACGGCTCCTCCATCGGCGGACGCGTGAATGGCCGTCTCGTCGATAAAAAAGGCAAGCAGCTCTTCGAGCGCAGCTATGCCGCCCCGGGGCTCGGCGAGAATATCAAAGCCCTCGCCGATGACGTCATTTACACCATCACCGGTAAGCCCGGCCTGGCCACCAGCCGCATCGTCTTCGTGAGTGACAAATCAGGCCGCAAGCAGGTCTATGTGTGCGATTCCGATGGCCGTGAGGTGCAGCAGATCACGCATGATCGCCATGCCGCCGTCTCTCCCACGATCTCGCCGGATGCTTCCATGATCGCCTTCACGAGCTACCGCAGCGGCTTTCCTGATGTGCGGCTGATGGACATCCACTCCGGCTGGGAGCGTGAGGTGAGCGATACGCCCGGCAGCAGCGCCGGCCCCGCCTTTTCGCCCGATGGCAGCCGCCTCGCCATGGTGATGAGCTTCATCGGCAATCCCGAGATCTTCGTCAGCGATCTCGATTCCAACACCGCCGCCTGCATCAGTGATTCCGTCGGCGCTCCCGGCAGCCCGTCATGGCATCCAGATGGCAAACGCATCGCCTTTTCCAATGACGATGGCGGCGGCTCCTCCATCTACATCGTCGAAGTGCCCGAAAAGGAAGGCCAGGCCACGCGGCTCTTCCGCTGGAGCACTGGCTGGGGAGACTCCACCGACCCCGAGTGGTCGCCCGATGGCAAGCAGCTCGCCTTCACCGCCCGCAGCAGCGGCCAGTGGATCATCGGCATCAAATCCTACGCTGGCGGCGGCTCGAAGGTCATCCAACGCGGCGGGGCCATGCATCCGAGCTGGAGCCCGAATGGCCGCTACCTCTGCTACACTCAACATGGCGAGCTTTTCATCCACGAGATCGCCACCGGTGGCCGCCGCTCCATTTTGAAGAACTTCGGCCGCATCACCGAGCCACGCTGGATGCGCTGAATGGAATTCCCCACGATGAATCTCACCTCCGCCAGCCTGCTCGCCGCCAGCCTCGCCCTTAGCGCCTGCTCGCTCGTGCCTTCGATGTCCTTCACGAAGGGCAAGGACGCGTCCGTCGTCTATGCCCTGGGATCTCGCGAAGGCTTCAGCTCCCCGCTGAACGGCTCCCTGCGCCTCGCCTGCCCGGCGTTTGAATACAAAGGCAGCCAGATCGCCCTGTCATCGTCTCATGAGCGTGAGCTGGTGAAGCTCGCCGAGGAATGGAAAAAGGACGCCAAAGCCCGCGACCTCCTCGCTGGCTACACCCCGCAGGATCTCGCGGAGGAGCACGCTCTTGCTCTGAGCGAACGCCGCACCCTCGGCCTCCGCCAGCGCCTCATCGAGCTCGGTGTCGAGGGAGCCAACATCCAGACTTTGGGCTTGGGGAATGATTTTTCGCAAACCAGCCCCGCCAGCCATGTGGCGCTGGTTTACAA